>NZ_JAMXXM010000020.1:0-44792 GCF_024129715.1 Acinetobacter lwoffii | reverse complement strand
ATGGTAGTGTGGGGTTACCCATGTGAGAGTAAGTCATCGCCAGCTCATTATTCCTAAACACCCCCGACCATAAGGCCGGGGGTGTTTTTTTATGCGCGGGATTTTAGAAATAAGTCTTTTATTTCTGATTCTGATTTCTATATGCATTCACTTCCTATCGAGCTCCACGAACTTATTAATTTAAGTGTATAGAAGTATTTATCTGAAATCTTATTAAAGTCTTCTTAGAAGGATGATTCACGTTAATATGACTAGTGTTATCCGATCGATATAGTTTGATCTAAAAGATTTTACAGTCCTATCTTATAAATCTTAAAAAATAAAAAACCAGCGAATCGCTGGTTTTTTATGGCAGGGTATTTTTACCGAACACGCATATCACAACTGTAGTTAATATTTTCTAAATATGTTTTCATAGCAGAAATTTCAATAGGTATTATTTAATAACTACTAATTATCAAAGCTTTACATCAAATAGCCTAAGCATTATTAATTTAATTAGCTTAAATCAGTAATTATAGAGAGTCTTTTAGCATTTTTTTATGCTGTTTTACTTGTTTGGCATAACGTTTACCTTGTTTACGCATTTTACGATTATTTTCATAACCCGATGGACCTACATTATAATAGGCAAGCGCTTTCTTCCAGTCACCGGATGATTGATTATATTTAGAAAGAATATATGTACCACATTGGATATTACTGCTTTCATTGTATAAATCACCTGGACAAGTTTGTTGCCAATATCTCGGAATCACTTGCATCAAGCCTACCGCACCTGCTGGCGAAGTTGCTTGGCTACGATAAGTAGATTCCTGACGAATCACAGCCGCCACTAGAAGCGGATCTACACCCTGATTTTGTGCATGTTGAACAATTAAAGGTGAAACACGATTAGCTGTACTGGATGGGGTGGAATAAGCAGTTTGAATGCCTTTAGACAGCTTAGCTGCGCGTTTTTCTACCGAGCCTCCGCCCAAGGATGAACAACCCGCAAAAAGAAAAGTGCTCAATAAAATAGAGGAAAATTTAAAAGATTGAGAATGAAATAGTGAACGTTTAGATTTAATTGGATTGAATAAATGAGAAACAAACAAACTGTGAATTCCATGCCTGAATAAACGTATTTCGATGTTAGGCAGCCTATATACAAGAGTCAAGCTTGCTGCTGATGAAAGCACTTTATTAATGTACAAACTTTATCTATCTACTAAAAAATCTCTAAGTTGAAAGATTTTTCAGCATCCAGATTTCACAGGCTTCACTATGTCCGGTATTGCCTTGAGGATGATCAAGATGCTGAAAACCTAATTTTTCATAGAGTTTCACCGCTTGCCAAAGCACTTTAGTTGTTTCTAGATAGACTGACTTAATCTGATGAGCTTGTGCGAATTCAAAAGATAATTCTAAAATTTTCTTGGCAAAACCCTGCTGACGAATTTCAGGTAAAAAGTACATTTTCTGAATTTCTAAAATAGTTGCATCACCTTTTAATAGCGCAATTCCACCACCACCGTAAATTTTATTTTGTTGATCCACAACAATCCAGTAAGCTGATTTCGTTTGCTGATAAACTTGATACAGTTCATCTAAAATAGAATCGCCTACCGCGAAACCAGATTCTGCTGCCAGTCCAAACTCTTGGGAAACACGACGAATAATGCTTGCAATTTGAGCATTATCTTCAGGCTGAATGGGACGAATATAGTACATATTGGTCTGATTTTATTTTGAAAAAACGATGAATTTTTATAACCTTAAATCCTTAAAAAATCCATCGTTTAATCAACTTAAGTAAGCTTAATTCGTTATTTAATGAGCAATCATTATTTTAATTCGCTCGATGATTTCCCTAATTCCCGA
The DNA here is from genome assembly GCF_024129715.1 of Acinetobacter lwoffii. Taxonomy (GTDB): domain Bacteria; phylum Pseudomonadota; class Gammaproteobacteria; order Pseudomonadales; family Moraxellaceae; genus Acinetobacter; species Acinetobacter lwoffii_U. The sequence goes on along the minus strand of NZ_JAMXXM010000020.1, from coordinate 42,929 downwards.
CGGGCAATAATCAGTTGCTGAATTTGCTGGGTGCCTTCAAAAATATCCAGAATCTTGGAATCACGTGCCCATTTTTCCAAAAGTTCAGTTTCGTTATAACCAGTGGCTGCTGCAAGTTCGACACATTCTAAGGTAATTTCATTACCAATCCGACCGGCCTTGGCTTTGGCAATAGATGCTTCACGTGAATTTGGTTTGCGATTATCGGCCATCCAGGCAGCTTTCAGCATCAGCAAACGTGCTGCTTCCCATTCAGCTTCCATACGATAGATTTGTGCTGCGATATTAGAGCTTTGTAAATACGGTGTGGCATAAGTGGAGTCCAGTTGATCCTTAAAAATCTCCTTGATGCGTTCCAGCGAGGCTTTCGCACAACCAATCGCCATGGCGGCGACCAGCGGGCGAGTATTATCAAAGGTTTCCATCACGCCAGCAAAGCCTTTAGCAACATCGATTTCTGCATGACCGAGCAGGTTTGCTGCAGGTACTCGACAGTTAATAAAGCTGATCGTGGCAGTATCGGATGATTTAATCCCTAATTTATGTTCCAGTCGTTCAACCTTCATTCCAGGAGTGCCTTTGGCCACCACAAATGATTTAATGGCTGATCGTCCCAGTTTTTTATCCAGAGTTGCCCAAACCACTACCGCATCGGCTCGTTCTCCCGAGGTCACAAAAATCTTCTCGCCATTCAGAATATAGTCATCACCGTCTTTAGTCGCAGTGGTACGAATTGCAGCGGAATCTGACCCGCAACCTGACTCGGTAATCGCCATGGCCGCCCAAGTTCCATGAAAACGGTGTAATTGCTCCTCATTGGCAACAGCTGCAATGGCTGAATTTCCTAATCCTTGGCGTGGCATCGAGAGTAATAAGCCAGTATCGCCATAACACATTTCAATAATGCTCAGGGCAGTAGACATATTAATGCCATTTTTATTGCTGCTGTCTGCATCGCCACGTTTATTGACTGCTGCACCAGCATTCATGCCTTCACTACCTTGGTTCATGCCATCGACAACAGAAGCGAGCATGTCTAGCTCTATCGGATAAGCATGTTCAGCCTTGTCATATTTACGTGAAATCGGACGCAAAACATTGAGGGCAACTTCATGTGCTTGATCAATCAAAAGCTTAAATTTTTTTGGAGTTTGTAGATTCATTATTGTTCTTCTTTATGTTCTGATCAGGCATGCAAGCCAGAATGGAGAATGGCAGTGGCTCTCAGGTCTCTATACCAGCGTTCTACCGGATGTTCTTTGGTAAAACCATGACCACCCAAAATTTGTACACCATCGGTGCCGATTTTCATGGATTTTTCTGCACAGAGTAGACGTGCCAAATAAGCCTCACGATGAAAAGCTTGACCAGATTCAGCCAGGCTGGCGGCATTCAGGATCAGCATTTGCATCGCGTCAATTTCAATGGCCATATCGGCAATCATAAAGGCGACACCCTGACGATGGGAAATCGGTTCACCAAAGGCAATACGTTCATTGGCATATTGCACACAGTATTTTTTGACTGCTTCACAGGCGCCCACTGCCATCGCACACCACATCAGATTGCCCAAATCTACGAATGCACGATAATCAAAATCTTCATCACCCAGACGATGTGCCGGAGTATCTTCAAATTTGAGCGTAACGGTTTGAGTAGCTTTTAATCCCATAGCCGGCGATTTTTTTGCAGTAACCGTAATGTCGCGTTGCACCACAAAGACCTCAGCTTTTCCGTTTAGATCAGCACTGACCAGATAGAGATCGGCACTTTCTCCGAAGAGCACTAAGGTCTTTTGACCCCGAATCAGATAATGTCCCTGATGTGCAACAGCCTTGGTTCTAAGTTGCTCCGGGTTAAACGCTGCTGTTTCTTCCTGCACTGCAAAGGTGGCCTTTAACTCAGGATTCTCTGCGAAAGCGCCCAGATATTCTGACTGAATCTGCTCTGAGCCCCAGCGGGTAATGGCGTTAATGAAACTAAAAGTCGAAAGTAAGCCAGCCGTCAGACTGAAATCACCCTGAGCCAAATGTTGAGCGATTAAAATATTGCTGACAATATTCTGTTCCGATGCAACGCCCCCCAATGCTTCAGGCAGGGCATAGAAATTCAAGCCTAAATCAGTGCTGTATTGCCAGAGTTCATGGGGGAATAGTTCATGCTGATCTGCATCATGCGCCAAGGGATATAGCACCTCTTGGGCAAATTGCTGCATGGCATTACAGGTCATTTGCTGTTCTTCAGTCAGGTTCAGATCAAATAAGGATTTAGACTGATGCGGCAGACGCTGTTTTTGAATCTTCTGGCCAGATTTCAGGATTTTCTGGGTTTGACTGAGTGTTTTGAATCCTGCTTTTGAACTTTGATAAAGTGATTTTTCGACAAATTTACGCAGTTTTAATTGATCTAATACTTCGCTGCCCGCGATTTTGGTCAGTATGGATAAGCCAAATCCTTGGGCTTTATTCACCATATTATTCATTCTGATTATCCTAAAGGTGTTGTCACGTTATTTTTTTAATACTGACATGTGCTCAGATATAAAACTATGTCGTAGGTGACAAGATTAATTGGCAATTTTTAGGTTTTTTGGATTGAAGGAAGGGATGAATAAATCAATGAAAAATAAAAGAAAGATAAAAATATAAAAAATCGAATATGTCTAAAAATTGACCCGAATGACAAAATCATCCGGGTCTTTTTGATGCAGGTTTTATTTTAAGAGAGATGATGTTTAATCATGGCACGCACATTGGTTTTGGCATCAATCACGGTCATAAAAGTATAGGCACCAATAAATTTACGGCTAATAAACATAAATTCTTTGGGTGGAACACTGAAATAACGTGAAGCCATAGATCTCGACGCCTGTTGCATCACACGGCTATGCAGCTGGCTTTTTTTCCAGTCATAGCGATTATGTTCATCCATGATGCCGGCTGGCAATTCCTGATTATTTAGCGGTGAACTAAACGCTTCGGTGGCCAGTAAAAAGACTTTGGCCATATCCGGTTTGATGCTTTGCGGAATCGAATCAAAAAACTCATAACCGGTCATCGCCTTGACCATCATATCCGAGTCATGATGATAGCCTGCCTGAATCAGGTTACGCGCAACACTGAGCAGATGCTGGTCAAACTGACGGATCGCGCCAAAGTCGAGCAGAATGATCTTGTCGTGCACATCTGTACCATTGCCCAGACGAACCAGATAATTACCAAAGTTCGGATCGGTTTGCATCTCGCCCCATTCGAAAATTTCACGTACTGCAATTTCCAGAGAGGCTTCCCCTAACTGGTTGCGGCGTTCTTGGGGCAGGGACAACATCACCGGGCTGTTGATCGGCACACCACGTTCAAAGGTCATGCACAGCACACGATCAGAGCAATATTCATTAATAATGGTCGGGACGATATAGCGAGGATCATCTTTTAAACGGGCAGCAAAACGACGCGTGGTATCTGCTTCAATCTGATAATTTACTTCACGATGCATCATTTCACGGACTTCATCGAACCATTGGTCGAATTCGCGGGTCTGCGGCACGATGCGGGTCAATTTCAGCATGTTTTTAAATAGGCTCATATCCGAATCAATGGCTTCTGCCACACCCGGATACTGAATTTTTAACACCAGTTCCATGCCGTCAGATTTTCGGGTAGCGCGATGTACCTGTGCCAAAGAAGCTGTGCCCAAAGGTTCATGATCAATGGTGAGATCGTCGAGTTTAGAGCCGAGTTGTTGTTGTAACTGAGTTTTAATGGCTGGCCATGCCAATGCTACCGTCTGATTGTTTAGGGTATTGAGAGCCTGAGTGACTTCTTCTGGCAGAAAATGCTCACCATATAGCGCCATCATCTGGCCAATTTTAACGATAGACCCTTTCAGCTTGCCAATTTCTGCGACCAGATAATCGGCCTGTTCTTTCATAGCTTTTTTACGTTTTTTTTCTTTTTCTTCTTCGCTTGAGAACATGGAGCTTGCACTAGAAGCCGCCCAACGCGTGCCTGCCAGCAAGGATGCCTTTGCGATCGATAAGCGTCGATCCATAGAGGAGGTTTTCAGTTGTTTAAGCTTATCGTTCTGATCTGACATGTAAACTCGATCCTTTCATCATCAGCATGAAGCAGAATAAATCATTGTAAGGGATAGTAGCGTTTCTGCACGTATTAAAAAAGTTTAAGCCGCTGAATTCATAGTAAAAGCTAGGCAAGCTTTCATTTATTCACCAACTTGTATCAGTTTAGGCAGGGCATTATGCCATTTGAAATTGGATTTTTAATTCAGATCGTTGTTGTAACTGTTGTTTATTTGTTTGAATATGTTGATGAATCAGGCGCTGTACGCTGTCATGCATAAAGCCTAAAGCATAGCCTTTTACAATCACAATACTTGGCAAGCCAAAAAACAGATATTTGGCATCTTCCAGTGTCGCATCGGTAAATACGCCATGCTGCATTAAGGTCGACTGCAAAAATACCTTTTCTTGCTGCACCTGACTGGAGGCTTGGTCATTCCAGTAATTTTGGCGCATCGCCATAAGATTATTGTGCTTATAGCTCATAGATCTGGGCTCGTTTGAAGATTGAATGCGGATTATATGTGGGTCATGGGCCAATTTTCAATTGTGCAACTGTTTAATCTTTCAGTCCGAGAAAGGCATAGGATTTTTGTCCTGACTGCGTTAATATCAGTGGATAATTTAAACAATATTGATTGTTAAACATTTATTGGGATTGTACCGGTTTCGGTCAAGGGGAAGTTATGCGTCTTGCATGGTTTTTAGTTGCAATTTTTGCGGGTACTGCGGTTCAGACACAAGCTGCTGTTGGGTATTCTAAGGAATATACACAGTGCATGAATTTTAGTTATGGTAATACACCCAAAGCTGAAAAATGCTTGGAAAAAGAGCTGAAATTTCATAATAAACGTTTGAAGAAAAACTATAAAACTTATCTTAAATTGAATCCGAATCAGACTGCAGTTATCCGCAGTCAGCATGTATTGTGGGAGCGTAAACTGGCCCAGCAATGTAACTTTAGAATGTCAGGAAAATATGCCAAGCAGCAACAGGGTCAATGTATGCTGGCTTTGATCATGGATCAGGCCAATCTTTATCAATCCCGCTCTTATGCGTCCGGGTTCCGATAAATCATCATAGTATTAGCATCGACATTTAACAGAAACATCCCTAAATAAAGTAAACATTTATCTGAATAATCGCTCACAAAAACAGGAGTTTTATAATTTTTGTGGGCATAGAGAATTCGTGTTTTTCATGCTTTTAGCATTATAAAAGCAGGCAAAACAAGGTATCATAAGGCGTTTAAAAAAATGACCTTGGAGACGCCTTAAGTGGATCGACCGACTATTAGCCCTGAACATATGCAGGAAGCCGCTGAAAATTTAACCACCATTCGTGATTTTATTCGTTTTGGTGTGACAGCATTACGTCAATACGATGCACATTTGGGCCAAGGCACAGAAGATTATTTTGCTGAAAGTTCAGCGCTAGTGCTGCAAACCCTGTCGCTAGAATGGAAAGCGGACGCTGAAATTTTAGATGCCAAATTATTGCCAAGTGAAAAAGCTGAATTTTTAAGTCTGCTGGAACGCCGTATTAATGAAAAAGTTCCAACCTCATATTTATTGAACCTGGCTTATTTTGACGGCAAACCTTACTACGTTGATGAACGCGTGCTGATTCCACGTTCACCGATTGCTGAACTGATTCAGAACCGTTTCGCCCCGTATTGCCTGGGCGAACATGGTCAAATGGGTGAGGCAGTCAACAACTTGCCGGAAAACCCGAATCCAAAAACACCTCAACGCATTCTAGATATGTGTACCGGTTCTGGCTGTATCGCGATTGCCTTGGCTTATGCATTCCCTGAAGCGGAAGTGGATGCCACCGATATTTCCAAAGAAGCCTTGGAAGTTGCGCAAATCAATACTGAGCATCATGACAAGCAATATCAGATCGCTTTACTTGAATCGGATTTGTTCGAAAAAATTCCAGCCGAAAATCAATACGATTTAATTGTATCTAATCCGCCGTATGTCGATGCGGAAGATATGGCTGATTTGCCTGAAGAATTCCATCATGAGCCTGAACTTGCGCTTGCTGCAGGTCAGGACGGTCTGGATCTTGTCCGTAAAATGCTGGCTCAAGCTGCAGATTACCTGACTGAAAATGGCCTGATCGTGATTGAAGTGGGTAATTCAGAATGGGCAATGCGCCAAAACTTTAATTCAGTCGATTTCTACTGGTTACAATTCCAGAAAGGTGGCACAGGTATCTTTGCATTGACTGCAGAGCAATGCCGTACTTACCACGATTTATTTATTCAGTCTATTCAAGCATAAGGAGTCGTTTGACATGGCAGGTAATAGTATAGGGCAACTGTTCCGTGTAACGACTTGTGGTGAATCTCACGGTGTTGGCTTGATGGCCATCATCGATGGGGTTCCCCCCGGCATTGAGCTGACTGAAGCTGATTTGCAAAAGGATCTGGACCGCCGTAAACCGGGTACATCGAAATTTGCAACCCAGCGTAAAGAACCCGATGAAGTAGAAATTATTTCCGGTATGTTTGAGGGCAAAACCACCGGTACTTCAATTGGTTTGTTGATTCGTAATACGGATCAAAAATCGAAAGACTACGGCAATATCGCACAGACTTTCCGCCCGGGTCATGCAGACTATACCTATACCCAAAAGTATGGTTTCCGTGATTACCGCGGTGGTGGCCGTTCAAGTGCGCGTGAAACAGCAATGCGTGTCGCAGCGGGGGCAATTGCCAAGAAATTCCTTTTCGAGAAATTTGGCATTGAGATTCGTGGTCATGTAACCCAGATCGGCACTGAAAAAGCAGAGAAACTGGACTGGAATGAAGTTCCAAACAATCCGTTTTTCTGTGGCGATGTGGATGCAGTACCACGTTTTGAAGCGCTGGTGACGTCTTTGCGTGAGCAAGGCACCAGTTGTGGTGCTAAACTTGAGATCATTGCATCTAAAGTGCCAGTGGGTTGGGGCGAGCCAGTCTTTGATCGTCTAGATGCTGACATTGCGCATGCCATGATGTCGATTAATGCCGTTAAAGGTGTCGAAATCGGTGATGGTTTTGGTGTCGCTGAACAGTTTGGTCATGAAAGCCGTGATGAACTCACCACAGAAGGCTTCCTGGCCAATCATGCTGGCGGTATTTTAGGTGGTATTTCTAGCGGTCAAGACATCCGTGTTGCGATTGCGTTGAAACCGACTGCATCTATCACCACGCCAGGTAAAACCATCAATATTGATCGTGAAGATACTGATGTGTTGACCAAAGGTCGTCATGATCCTTGCGTAGGTGTGCGTGCAACCCCGATTGCTGAAGCGATGCTGGCGATTGTGCTGATGGATCACTTCATGCGTCACCGTGCGCAAAATGCCGATGTTGTTGCGCCATTTGCACCGATTGAACCTAAATAATTTGCTTTAACTTTAAAGTGAAATTGTTTTAAAGTCAGACTCCGGTCTGACTTTTTTTATTTATAAAATGAATCACTATAAAAATATACGATTGGCGAGCAAGGCTGATGTTCAGCAACTTACTATGCTGATTAATACAGCTTATCGTACTCCGGGTGGATGGACGACTGAAGCAGGAATGATCCAGGGTGATCGTATTCAAGAAAAACAGTTATATGACTTGCTCAATTTAGAAAATTTTCAGCTCTTTGTGTTGGAAATTGATAATAAGCTTCTTGGTTGTATTGGCGTGAGCTTAGGACAGCAAGTAGCAGAGATTGGAAGCTTTGCTGTTGCACCTGCTGAGCAAAACTCGGGTTATGGCAAGCAATTATTGGACTTTGCCGAATCCCATATTTTCGAAATATTTAAAAAGAAAGTGATTCAGATGTCAGTATTAAATGTCCGTATTGAACTGCTGGCATATTATCAGCGCCGTGGCTATCAGCTGACTGAAAAGATTGAAGCATATCCACTGGGTCAAAATGTCGGAGAACCGTTGATTCCCTTACATTTGCTGATTTTAGAAAAAATCAGCAAATCAATATGATTACTTGATGAAAATTCAAGCTTTTTGCTACTTAAATTGAGTAGTGAGAAAGCTCCTGAATATGCTAAGTTTTTTGTTTAGTCTAAGCGACTTAAGATTAGGCAGAAAACAGACCAGGATGTCACATGCTGCATATTATTTTAACTTCTTTATTTCCCCTCATCGGACTGATCAGCTTTGGTTATCTGCTCAAGCGCAGGCAATGGTTGAGTGATGATTTTTGGCGAGGTGCCGAAAAGTTAAATTATTATGCTTTGTTTCCGGTGATGCTATTTTTAAATCTGGCCACTGCCCAGATTCAAATGACAGTCATTGAAGATGTGGTGCTGGTCGTATTTAGTCTCATGGCTGTAGTCAGTATTGCGCTGTATATCTTGCGCCAAATTTACCAGATATCTTATGCGCGTTTCGGCGTCTATGTTCAGGGCTTGCTGCGCTTTAATACTTATATCGGACTTGCTGCTGTTAGTACTTTATTTCATCAGCAGGGCATGACCATCTTCGCTGTGATTATGGTGCTGTGTATTCCTTTGGTGAATATCTTATCAGTGTTGGCATTTACCCGTAGTCATGATATGCAGCTGAAAAAAATCATCCTGGATTTGTCTAAAAATCCATTAATTTTAGGTTGTGTGGTGGGTGGTTTATTTAATCTTTCCGGTTTGTCACTCTGGACTGGAGCAGAGCAGTTTCTTAAACAGATTGCACTGTGCAGTTTGCCGCTCGGTTTGATGTGTGTGGGAGCAGCCTTACAGTTTCAGGGTTTTCAGCGTGATGTGTTGCCACTCAGCCTGATAACCTTTGGCCGCCTGTTCGGAATGCCGCTGATTGCATTTTTAGTGTGTAAAATTTTCCAGATTGATGCATTAACTACTCAGGTTTTGGTCTTGTTCTTTGCACTTCCTACCGCCTCAGCTTCGTATGTTTTAACCCGGGTATATGGCGGCGATAGCGAGTTAATGGCCAGTATTATCAGTGTACAAACAGTGGTCGCAGCAGTAAGCTTAGTACTGATGCTTTCTTGGCTTATCTAAAATTCTAAAATGGATAAGGAAAACTCTACATTTTGAATTATTAAAATAGCCTAAGCAAAAAAAAGGTTAAATTTTATTTAAGCGCCAAAATTAAATAAGTTCTGGAATTTTATAAAGGGTAGAACTTACTCGTTTTACTTACGGCAGCAAAATCTAAAAATTTAATATCTAGGCAATATCCTCTATCACACATGTATACTGTTAATTAAAAAAAAGAATCATGGATAAATTCACGTGAATTAACATAAATAAAAACTGTGTTTCTCCTAAAAATGGTATATAAATTGCTCATGATAATAAAACATTATTGCAGGAGAGAAATGCTTCTGCATTCGCCGAAGGAGCAAGGTCCCAGGAAACTCTCAGGCAAAAGGACTGTGATAATGGATAAAGACTCTGGAGAGAAGTGTTGAATCACTCACCGAAGGGGAAGGTGGCCGCATTGATGTGCAATGTATCTACCGAAGCTCTCAGGTACACATGACAGATGGGAAAAGACATCAATACAATCAAGGAGGTGTCTATGCGTCATGTCGTGGTGATTGGGGCCGGGATTACTGGAGTAACCACAGCTTATGAGCTGGCATTATCAGGCTATCAAGTGACCGTGGTTGATCGGCATCTATATCCGGCAATGGAAACATCCTTTGCCAATGGCGGCCAGCTTTCTGCCTGTAATGCCGAAGTATGGAACCAGAAAGCCACGGTACTCAAAGGCATCAAATGGATGTCACAAAAAACCGCACCACTTTTGCTCAATCCTTCTTTCAGTATACATAAATACAGCTGGCTCATGGAATTTCTGGGCAATATCAAACATTATGAAGCCAATACCCGAGAAACGGTACGGCTGGCTTTACTGGCAAGAGCACGCTTATTTGAAATTGCCGAAACAGAAAATATTGATTTCGATCTGGAAAAACGCGGCATTTTACATTTTTATCATAACAAGACGGATTATGATGTTGCGATCAAAGTGAATGATCTGTTGTGTAGCGGTGGTCTGGAGCGCAACGCAATTTCCAATGCAGAAATCAAGCAGATCGAACCTGCATTAACTGGCGATTATTATGCAGGATTTTACTGTCAGAGCGATGCCACCGGGGATATTCATAAATTTAGTACCGGTTTGGCCAAAGCCTGTATGCAAAAAGGCGTGAAATTTGAGTTTGGTCAAGATGTTTTTGTTGTTGATCATCAGGCTCAGAATATTCGGGTTAAATGCAAACCTAGTACTGAAAATGTCCATTCCTCTCCAGAGGATGTTCTGGAAATTAATGCAGATGCCATTGTGGTCTGTGCAGGGGTTGGCAGCTATCAATTGGCTGAGATTCTTGGTGAACGTATCAATGTTTATCCAGTCAAAGGCTACTCGATTACCGTGCAACTCAATGATGAGCAGAGCCAGAACAACGCACCTTGGGTCAGTTTGCTGGATGAAAGCGCCAAAATTGTCTTGTCACGTCTAGGCAAGGATCGTTTGCGTGTTGCAGGAACAGCCGAGTTTAATGGCTATAACCGGGATATTCGAGCTGACCGGATTCAACCTTTAATTGAATGGACCAATCGTAATTTTGATCTGTGTACTGAGCATGTCTTGCCTTGGGCAGGCTTACGCCCCATGATGCCAAATATGATGCCTGTGGTACGTCGTGGCAAACATGAGCGAGTCTTTTACAATACCGGACATGGTCATCTGGGCTGGACTTTATCAGCTGCAACGGCCGCAATGATCAGTCAGGAAATTGCGCAATACTATCCAGCTTAAATTGATAGCCCGCTTGCGGGCTATTTTTTACACCAAAAATCTCATTTTATATGACAATAAATTATAATATTTTGAAAATAAATCAATCATATAGTCGATAAATACCGGTAAAACGTTCACAGCCTTTTTGCTGGCTACTGACCGCTAAAATGGCTTTACTATAATTAAATTCATAGCGGCAGTCATTTTCGTTATCGGTAATCTGGTTTTTTGTCTCAGGCGTAGTATAGGCTAAAAAAGGAATGATCTGCTTCTCAGCCCGGTTATTCGGATTACGATAGGCAAGACCTTCAACCTTGATCCGGTCTTTGGTCAGTTGATGAATCTTGAGATGAACAGGTTGCTTGGCGATTTGTCCCTGTTCAAACTTGATATAATGCTGGGTCAGACTTTGATTCAGCGAAATATAGACATTTAAATCATCTAAACGCCATTCAAACTGCTGTTTTAAACAATCTATGGTTTTGCATTGCTGTAAGCGGGTCGCCCATAGTTGTTGGCTATCTTGCAATAAGCGCACAGGTGCATCAGTAATCAGAAAAGCAGTAAAGTATTGGTCTGTGAGTTTTTCACGAGATTCAGCCAACGATGCTGAGCAGAATTTATTCATGGCAGCCGTTTTTTTGCTGTCATCGCTACAGTTTAGTGTGATCGCCGAGCTACCCGTAGAAATCATCCCCAGACCGAGCATCAGGCCAATTATTTTCAACATATTTATATCAGTTTTCAGTAGCATGATCGCTTATACTTTCACTGTGTTACGCTTGGTCTAACTATAGCGAAATAGAAAGCAAGTGTACAAGATTTCAATGGGCTATTTCTAAAGGATGTATAAGGTGATCGCACAAATTCGTATTGGCCAGGGGCTGGATGTGCATGCATTTGAAGAAGGTGATTTTGTCACTCTGGCAGGCATTCAAATTCCGCATACTCACGGTCTGAAAGCACATTCGGATGGTGATGTAGTGCTGCATGCACTCTGTGATGCTTTGTTGGGTGCTTTGGCGCTGGGAGATATTGGCCAGCATTTCCCCGATACAGATCCTGAGTTTAAAGGTGCGGATAGCCGGGTACTACTCAAGCATGTTTATCAGCTAATTCTGGATCGTGGCTATCACCTGAATAATGCCGATATTACCGTGGCCTGTGAACGTCCAAAACTGGCTAAACACAATCTGGCGATGCGTCAAAGTATTGCAGATGTCTTGGATGTTGATGTGACTCAAATCAGTATCAAAGCCACCACCACTGAACAGTTAGGTTTTATCGGTCGTCAGGAAGGCATTATGTCCATAGCAACCGTGTTATTGAGCCATAGTAAATAAAATCAGGCAAAATAATTCGGATTAATCAAGGAAAGTTCCAGTTCCTGCGTTGCTTTACGGCCTTGTAACTGTAGGGCAACCGCATGCATTAAACCGGTCCAGGTTTCATTCGGTTCCCAGATCTGATGCAAGTGTTCTTGTGCTGTAGGCAGATCCATATCCATATAGTACTGACGATATAAGTACATCAGACAGCTGACATGGTAGTTTTGCGAACAATGTACCCAGACCATTTGCTCTTTTACCAGATGATCGATCAGGTCCAGTACCAGCAGGCATTGATTGTCTGAAGGGGTTTCCCAGGAAATCGGAACCTGAATATAGTTCAGTCCCAGCTCAAGGCAAATTTTATCTTCATGCGGCAGATACTGTTCGCTATCGGTCAGCGCCACATTGATGACAGTAGATACACCGTATTCTTTCATCAGCTGTAATTGGGCAGTGGTCGGTTGACCGGAGCTAAACAGATGTTCGTGTATGAACTGAAAATTCTCAATCTGGCTTAATGCCGTTTCAATATCATTCATCAGATAAATTTTCCTTGTTCTAGAAATGCAAACGCCATCTTGGCGATGGCGTTTGTCAGATCATTTAACGATTAGGTAAAATGTCTTTCAATGCCTCATGCATGTCGAGTAAAACTTTTTCAGTCGTTTCCCAGTCGATACAGCCATCCGTAACGGATTGACCGTATTCCATATCATTCAGGTTCGCCGGAATGTCCTGACGACCACCCTTAAGATGACTTTCTACCATAATACCAACAATTGACTTGTTTCCATCAAGAATTTGTTCGGAAATGTTTTTAAGTACAAGTGGTTGCAGGTACGGGTCTTTGTTAGAGTTGGCGTGGCTGGCATCAATCATGATCTTGGTGCTGACTTTGGCCTTGGCTAGAGCAGCTTCTGCATCGGCAACCGAGCCTGCATCGTAGTTCGGCTTGCCATTACCGCCACGCAGTACCACGTGAGCATAAGGATTGCCTGAAGTGCGAATCACAGCCACCTGGCCTTGATCATTCAGACCGAGGAAGCTGTGACCATGTTTCACAGATTGCATCGCATTGGTCGCGACCGTTAAACCGCCATCAGTACCATTTTTAAAGCCGACTGGTGAAGAAAGACCAGAAGACATTTCACGATGGGTCTGGCTTTCTGTGGTACGTGCACCAATTGCTGACCATGAAATCAGGTCTTGGTAATACTGTGGCGAGTTTGGATCAAGTGCTTCAGTGGCACATGGCAAGCCCATTTCATTCAGTTCAAGTAATAGCTTGCGACCGATACGCAGACCTTTTTCAATATTGAATGAATCATTCATGTCTGGGTCATTGATCAGGCCTTTCCAGCCTACGGTAGTACGTGGTTTTTCAAAATAAACCCGCATCACGATGTATAAGCTGTCTTTAACTTTTTCGCTCAGCACTTTTAAGCGCTCAGCATATTCATGCGCCGCCGCTGGATCGTGAATAGAACAAGGGCCAATTACAACGAACAGGCGTTTGTCTTCACCATCCAGAATTTTACGAATCGTTTCACGACCATGCAGTACGGTTTGATAAGCAGTTTCAGTCAACGGTAACTCTGCTTTAAGCTCGGCAGGGGTTACAAGAGGAATCATGCTGTGGATATTCACGTCATCAATATCTGATGCTGAAATAGGATTTGACTGTTGTGTATTCATTGCCGTCACTGGTTCGATCATACAAAAGGTTGTTTAATAGCCCGAATATAACATGAATGATGCGTCACTTTGTTATAAAAAAGATGAATACTTCTTTGAAAAAAAAGTGATGAATCGGATAGTTAACTTAAACGGACGGGGAATTTTGGCTCATGATTATCATTGCTGTTTCAGCAGGTTGGGCCGGTTTTGATTTCACAGGATTAATCATGAAATTTACACCGAGGGCAAATAGGGTGATACCTAAAATTTTGCGGATCAGTTTTTCCGGCATACGTGAACTGAGTAAAGTGCCGACAATAATCGCTGGAATAGAACCCACCAATAACCACATGAGTAGCATGAAATCGACATTGCCTGAAGACATATGACCCAGCCCTGCAACCAGGGTCAGTAACACTGCATGCACAACATCTGAGCCAATGATACGAATCATCGGCAGATTCGGGAACATCACTACAAGTGCCATGATGCCAAATGCGCCGGCACCCACTGAAGAGAGCGTGACAAATATGCCCAAGATAATGCCCATGATGATAATGGCTACGCGCTTTTCCTTGGCTTGCAGCTTTACTTTTTCCAGATCTTGGGTCATATCCGGTAGTTCTTGTTTTCTGTATTTATTAAAAAGATTTTCGATCTGGGTACGGAACAGAATAGATAAGCCGGTAATGGTTAGCATAAAGCCCAATACCATGGTCAGGACGGCCTTGTAATGCGTTGATTGGCTCAGATAGTTATCAAGAACCCAATGTGTTGCAAAAGATGCGGGAATACTGCCAACGGCCAGCCAGATCACAATCGGCCAGACAATATTCATTTTCTTGGCATGCACAAACGAGCCACAGAATTTAGAAATCGCGGCATAGAGCAGGTCAGTACCAATCGCGATATGCGGTTCAATCCGGAATAAACTGATAAGAATTGGCGTCATTAATGAACCGCCACCGACACCGGTGACACCTACACAAAAACCTACCAGAACGCCTGCTAAAATAAATTCAATCGGACCAAACATGCATATATGCCAAAATCAAAAACGAGCATATCTTATGACTTTTGGATATAAGTCGTTGTCTTGATTATTGATTTACTTATGCATAAAAAAGATAAAGCTAGGTGAAGAATATTAGGTGATCTTTCATGTTTATTCACTGGGTTATGTATAAAGTGCGAATATAATGATTGATTTTAACTGTCCGATTTGCCCCATTTCTGTCTAATTGAATGTACCTGTAAATGTCGATTTAATTCTTGTTATGCAAGCTCCCTTATTGACTAAGTTATTCTAAACGGTGGGTTTCTTAAAATTAGAAGATACTTAAGCTTCTTCCGGAATAGCCATAGGATTATGTTAGAATCCCGATTCAATAAATTTCCATGCGGATCTGAGAGGAAACCCACTTGCTAAATCGAAAACTTAAAATTGGAATCGTGGTCGGTGAAGTTTCTGGAGATACGCTTGGCGCAAAATTGATTCGCCGTTTTAGTGAGCAAGGCATTGATGCTGAATTTGAAGGTATCGGTGGGCCACAAATGATCGCTGAAGGCTTTAAAAGCTATTATCCGATGGATATTTTATCGGTGATGGGCATTGTCGAAGTTTTAAAAGATATTAAAAAACTGTTTGCTGTGCGGGATGGTCTGGTGGAAACCTGGACTAAAGATCCGGTCGATATTTTTATCGGGATTGATGCGCCTGATTTTAACCTGCGTTTGTCAAAAACCATTAAACAAAAACAGTTACCGATTAAAACCGTGCAATACGTCAGTCCTTCGGTCTGGGCATGGCGTCAAGGCCGTATACATGGCATTAAAGCCAGTATTGATCTGGTACTGTGCCTATTTCCATTTGAAAAAGCCTTTTTCAAGCAATGGGATGTTCCGGCAGCTTTTGTTGGACATCCGCTCGCCAGTCAGTTGCCGCTTGAAAATCCGATTCTGGATGCTCAGACAGAATTAGGTCTGGATTCACATCAGAAATATATTGCCTTATTGCCAGGCAGTCGTCGTGGCGAGATTGAGCGTTTGGGACCTTTGGTTCTGGATGCTGCCAATATTCTGCATCAGAAACATCCGGATTATACCTTTCTGATTCCTGCGATTAATGATGCGCGTAAACAGCAAATCGAAAGTTTATTGGCCACTTATCCTGAGAGCTTAAAAGCCCAGATTCGCCTGATGGAAAATACCAGCGCTGAGTCCAAAATTGGCCGTCAGGTCATGAATGCATCCAATATCATTGCACTGGCGTCTGGAACAGCAACGCTTGAAGCGATGTTGCTGCACCGTCCGATGGTAACTTTTTATAAATTGCACTGGCTGACTTATCAAATTGCCAAATTATTGGTCAAAATCCCTTATTTCTCCTTGCCGAATATTATTGCCGGCAAAAAAGTAATTCAGGAACTGATCCAGTCTGATGCTACCCCGGAAAATCTGGCAGCTGAAATTGAAAAACTGATGGATATTGAAGCAGCACAGATTCAGGTTATGCAGCATATCACCATGCACAAGCAGCTGCTTTCTGGTAATAGTGAAGACCCGGCCAAAGCGGTACTGGCTTTAGTGCAGTAATTTTAGTCTGATAATAAAGATTGATTTTTCTGACAATTCAGCCGGTATTGGGTCGGCGTCTGTTCAAACTGTTTTTTAAAACTTTGGCTAAACGCCGTCTCGGATGAATAACCAACCAGATAAGCGATTTGCTGGATACCAAATCCACTATTTCTCAAATATTGCGCTGCCAGACGCAGGCGGTGCTGTTGCAGATAGGCAAGGGGCGGTTCACCGACAATCTGGGTAAATAACTGGGCGAATTTGGAACGTGACATATGACATTGTTCGGCCAGACTTTCTACAGTCCAGAATTGTTCAGGTTTGCCATGAATCGCTGCCAGTGCATTGGATAGTTCCGGATGCGAGAGCGCATTCAGCCAGCTCGAGGCATTTTCCAGGTTTAAAATATAATCACGTACGCATTCAATCAGTAAAATACTGACCAGATGATCCAGAATCTTGTCACGTCCGGGACGAAGCTGCTGGGTTTCCAGTGCCAGAAACTGCAAGCCAACCTGTAACCATTCTGGCGCCGTATCACCCAGAATATGTTGAATATGCAGGTATTTAGGTAATGCACTCAAAAGAGGTTTGGCCATCTGGATATCCAAGCTAGAACGAATAGCCAGTATGAAACTATGCTCCGCCGAATTTTCCCGATTGAGATCAATACATTGCTGTGCATTGCTCTGAAAATAAGGATTAATCGCATGGTGCTCAGAAAAATCGGCATTGTCTGGGCAGGAAACATGATGGGCAGAACCTGCAGGTAATAGCACCAGATCACCTTGCTGCAGCTCCAGCCGATCACCATTCATGAACTTTAATTGGGCCTGTCCCTGTAACAGGATATAGGCCAGCATAAAAGGCTCATGCTGATAATCAAAGCCGCCTGGATGAAATACATTCAGATAAAGATATTCCGATTTTTCCAGATGAATATCATCAAAAATTTTACTTAAAGCATCCATGCCTAACTCTATTCTTCTGTTTTATTTCATTTAATTGACTATAAATTTTTTAACTTTGTGATTTTAGGCCAGAATTTGGCAGCATGTGCCAAAGACGCTGACATAGCTTTTCTGGACGTTGAATACTGTTCGCGGCTGCTGAAATATTCAACTATAAGTGCAGAGTAACATAAAAAAGGAAGGTCGCAATGAATGCCCCTGCACAAATCCAGAAAGCGCAGTTTACGCAGGAAGCGTCGGCACTAAAAGGTGTAAAGCTGGATAAAAAACGTTTTGGCTGGTTGCTCAGCCCAGGTCTGCCTGTGATCGGAATGGGAATTCTGGCCGGTTATCATTTTGGTCCTAAAGCCACTCAAAAAGTCTTTGCGATGGGCGGGCCTTTATTATTGCATGTCATCATTCCGACATTGGATGCTCTGATTGGCGATGATGCCAATAACCCAAATGATGCGCAGATCAAGGCACTGGTTAACGATCCTTATTATGACCGCATTGTAAAAGCATTTATTCCCTTGCAAATGGCAGCCAATGCCTTTGCTGGCTATGTCGTAAGTCGCCCAAATGTGTCCTTGCTGGATCAAATACTGCTTGGAATTTCTATGGGTGCGATTAATGGTGTGGGCGTAAATACCGCACATGAACTCAGCCATCGTCCACAGAAAAAAGACCATTACTGGTCTCATGCCAGCCTGATGCCCTTGGGTTATAATCATTTCCGGATTGAACATCCTTATGGACACCATAAACGGGTAGCCACGCCTGAAGATCCGGCATCTTCAAAAATGGGTGAGTCTTTTTACCGCTTCTGGCCACGTACCGTAATAGGCGGATTAAAATCAGCCATCCAGATTGAAAAAAGACGGCTCGAGCGTAAGGGACTGAAATTCTTTAGTCAGGAAAATGAACTGTTTCATGGTTGGGCCATGAGTGCCGGCTATCATGCCTTGATGCTAAAGGCGTATGGCAAGAAAATTATTCCTTATACACTGACACAGGCATTTTATGGCGTCAGCCTGTTTGAGATTGTGAATTATATTGAACACTACGGACTAAAACGCGGACAGAAAGCGGATGGCAGTTATGAGCGAACCTTGCCAGAACATAGCTGGAATAATAACAATATCGTGACCAATCTATTTTTGTATCAGTTACAGCGCCATTCTGACCATCATGCTTTCCCAAGCTGGCCATTTCAGGCGTTGCGGCATTTTGATGAAGCGCCAGAATTACCCAGCGGTTATGCAACCATGCTGATTCCAGCTTTGATTCCACCTTTATGGTACAAAATCATGGATCAGCGGGTATATCAGCATTATCAGGGCGATTTAAGCAAGGCCAATATCTTGCCTTCCAAGCGTGCCAAGCTGTTTAAAAAATTTGGTGTAAATGACTCTACCGCTTAATAAATTACAAAATAAAAATGCGCCGATAAAGGCGCATTTTTTGATGAATTCTGCCTAGAACCAGTCGGCTTGCATATTCAGGCAAGTATCATCCAGATGCATCAGTAATTTGGCCTGATGTTCAATTTCAGGGAGTTCCCAGCGAATAAAATATTGAGCTGCCTGAATTTTCCCTGCCAGAAAAGTCTGATCTTCTGCCTGCGAAGATGTGCCAAACTTGAGTTGAGCCTGATTCGCCATTTCCAGCCATAGCCAGGCTAGGATGGTCTTACCCATCATATCCAGATACAGGCCTGAATTGGCCAAAGCTTCGCTGACTTTGCCTTGATGCAAGGCCTGGCCTAAAATCTGTGTAGTCTTTTGCACAGTGGCAAGATGCTGTTTATAGATCTTTGCGAGTTCCACTATCTTAGGTTCATGAATCTCTGACAAGGTCTTCTGGATGCGCTGCATAAGCAGATTGAGCCCTTTGCCATTATGCTGCCAGAGTTTACGTCCCAGCAGATCCAGAGATTGAATGCCGTAAGTTCCTTCATGAATCGGATTGAGCCGGTTATCACGGTAACATTGCTCCACCGGATATTCACGAGTATAACCCGCGCCGCCCAGGACCTGAATAGCCAGATCATTGGCTTTCGGACCATAGGCAGAAGGGAAAGATTTGACCACCGGGGTGATGAGATCAAGCAGAATTGCACTATCTTCATCTTGAGCTGCCTGAAGTTCATCAATTAATCGGGCTGCAAATAAGCAAAGTGCCAGCGAACCTTCTACATATGACTTTTGCGCCAGTAGCATGCGTTTGACATCGGTATGTTCAATGATATTCACTGGTTTCGAGTCAGGTGTTTTTTCATGAACTGGCCGGCCTTGCGGACGGTTTTTAGCATAATCCAGAGATTCCAGATAGCCACGATAACCAATCATGGCTGCGCCCAGACCGACACCCACACGTGCTTCATTCATCATCTTGAACATATATTTTAAGCCATGACCGGGTTCACCAATTAAATAGCCTAAGCAATTATCATTTTCTCCAAAGCTTAAAACTGTAGATGTAGTACCTCGATAGCCCATTTTGTGCAGTAAGCCAGCCAGCTGTACATCATTAGCTTCACCGAGTGAACCATCCTCGTTGGTTTTGAATTTTGGTACGATAAACAGGGAAATTCCTTTCACGCCTTGCGGCGCATCCTGAATCCGCGCCAAGACCAGATGCACAATATTTTCGCTAATGTCCTGATCGCCACCCGAAATAAACATTTTCTGGCCTTTAATTTTATAAATTCCATCTGCCTGAGGAATGGCTTTAGTGGTCAGATCGCCCAAAGAGGAACCTACATTCGGCTCTGTCATGGCCATGGTGCCAGCAAAGCGGCCACTCAACATATGCGGTAGGAATATTTGCTTTTGTTTTGGGGAGGCAAAAGCCTGTATCAGGTTCGCCGCAGCGGCCGTTAGAAAAGAATAAGCTACGGTGGACGGATTGGCCGACATAAAATAAGCATTGCAGGCCATATTCACCAAAGTGGGCAGTTGCATGCCACCATCTGCATAATCATGCTGGGCGCAAAGCAGGCCGGCATCGGCAAACTGTTGCCAGGCTGTCTTCACTTCATCAATGGTTTTGACCTGTTTGCCATCAAAGTTCGGTTCTTGTTGATCAGCTTTGGCATTATGCGGCGCAAAATAATCGGTCGCGATACCTTTTGCCGTTTCCAGAATACTGTCGAAAGTATTTTTGTCATGATCCTGATAGCGTTGCAGTTTAGTCAGCGCTTCAAGTTTGAATACGTCATAAAGCTGGAAATGCAGATCTTTATCATTAATCAGTTGGGTCACGGTACTATCCTGAATGTGCAATCCTTGAGATAGCATCAAGACTAGCAGTTGCTTTTATTGAGGAGGATTGTCAATAATGACATGAATCGGGTGAAAAGTGACAAATAAAAAAATATGCAAGATGTGGTGATTTTAGGCTTTGATGGGGCACTGGCTTCGGCCATTACGGGTGTGGTCGATTTATTTACCATGGCTGGCGTAAGCTGGAACCGGATCCAGCAGCAGGACGTACAGCGCCTGTTTAAGGTGAGTATCGCCAGTCCGGAGGGACATCCGATTCGGTGTATCAATGGGCTGCAGTTGCAGGCACATTTTTCTTATCAAGAGATTCAAACTGCAGATATTCTGGTGGTACCGACCATCGCTGCACCGATTCAGGATGTATTGCAACAGAATCCAGAACTGATTCATTTTTTAAAATCTGCACATGCAGAGGCGACTTTAATTGCAGGAAACTGTACGGGGAATTTTTTTCTGGCAGAAGCAGGCATTTTAGATGACCGGATTGCAACAACACATTGGGGTTTTCAGGAAGTGTTTCGTTCACGCTATCCTAAGGTGAAACTGAATGCCGATCTGATGATTAGCCGGGATCAGAATATCTATTGTGCAGGTGGAGGCCTGGCCTGGTTTGACCTAGGTTTGCATCTGATTGAGCGCTTGTATGGCTTTGAGGTGGCCATGCAATCGGCTAAATCTTTCGTAATTAATTACCGCCGTGATAGCCAGTTGTCTTATTCATTGCTGAATATTGGCCAGCCGCACCATGATGAACTGGTACAAAAAATCCAGAACTGGCTAGAGCAGCATTTTCATGAAGATTTTAGTTTGAACCAGCTGGCAGAGCAGTTTAATGTGACTGGCCGAACCCTGATTCGACGCTTTAAACAAGCCTTAGACATACCGCCCAATCAATATCTACAAGCGATCCGGATTGAAGCCGCACGTAAACGACTGGAAGAAACCGATCAAGCTGTGGATGTGATTATGCAAAATGTCGGCTATCAGGATCCAAGTTCATTCCGCCGTTTATTTCATAAAAAAACCGGTCTGACGCCGTTGGAATATCGGCGCCGGTTTAGTCGGCGCTTTTAAAAGCTTTTAATGAGAAGGCTGTACTTTTCCTGCTTTACGGCCATGCAGAAGGTAATACCAAACCAGGCAGCTCAGGGTGAGCAGCGCCGAGAACAGATAAAGCTGACGATAACCAATCTGATCCAGCAGTATACCCAGGAAATAAGGGCCAAAACCAAGACCGGCATCCAGGGCAATAAAGAAGGTTGAGGTAGCAAGCCCCATACGCTGCAATGTCGTACTTTTCACCGCAATGGTTTGACACACTGACTGGATATTACCAAAACCAAAACCAAGCAAGGCAGCACTGGCAAGTAACATCACAGAGTTTTGCGCCTGACTGAGGAGCAATATCCCCAGTGCCATAATCACAATGGCAGGATAGATAATGATATTTTCGCCTTTACGGTCCATGAGCGGGCCGGTAAAAGGACGCGAAAGCAAAATGGCAAAAGCATACATCAGGAAGAAAAAAGATGCTGCTTCGACCAGATTAATTTCTTTGGCATAAAAGTGAATAAACGACAATATGCCTGAATAAGAAGTAGCCACCAGCAGTACAATCAGTGCAATCGGTAGCGCATTCGGTTCAATATACTGAGCCAGTTTGCTGGTGCTTTGCGGAGTAGAGACTGCTGACGAATGACTTGCCTTAAGGCGTGGTGGCTGGATAAATAGCCCACAGATCAGGCAGCTGAGCGCAACAATACTGGTAAAGATGAAAATTACCTGATAATTAAAATTTGTCATCAGCCAGATTCCGGCAAAGGGACCAATCGCTGTGCCAAGGGTGCTGCTCATGCTGAAATATCCAATTCCTTCACCACGCCGTGTGGCAGGAATGGTCTGTGCAATCACTGTACCCAGTACAGTAGAAGCCATACCCATCATAAAACCGTGTATTAGGCGGATACCCAATAAAACTTCCAGCTTGGCCGGAATCATATACAGTCCGGAAAAGAGCAGAAAGCCAGTCAGGCCAATGACAAGCGTATTTTTCAAACCCAGCCGATTCAGTAATTTTCCGATCAATAATCGTCCGAATAGGGTGCCGACAATAAACAGACCTGATACCAGACCGGCTTGTGCAGTCGAAGCCCCTAGCTCAGCCACTGAGTAGCCGACAATCACAATCACCAGTAAGTAGAACACCAGAACCAGCTGGAAATTCACCAGACTGATCAGGATAAAATTGGGCGTCCATAAAGGCGCTTCTTGTTCTTGGCTCATTGAGGTCTGTCCTGAGATGAGGGATATAACTGCTGAATGAGTTGCATCAAGGTATTTTTACTGCCTTCAAGATCATCTGATTCAATGTGCTCAAGCAACTGATCTTCAAATGCATCGATCTGTTTGGAACACATCGCAAAGGTCTCAATTCCTTGCTCACTCAACTTGAACAGCTTTTGACGTTTGTCTTCAGTTTCGAGTTGGGCAATCAGATCGAGTTCAACCAGTTGCTGAATCCGCTTAGTAATACCGGGCTTGGATACATTGAGATAACTGGAAATATCTGCCAGCGTGCATTGTTGCTTTGACTGGATGACGTATAACACCTGCCATAAGGAATAATTTAATTGAGATGACAACAAGATCGTATTGATCTCATCGCTCATCAGTCGTGCGCAGCGTAATAACAGCGTACGAAGTCGGGGAGATTCGGAAAACATATGGTTAGTTAACCTGGGTAACTAAATTTAGGCCTAATTTACGCCTGTTTTATCTAAAGCTCAAGAGGAGAGTTTTAAAAATTATTCAGAGTAATATTTTCTTTATCAGCAAGAGTTACATAGTTTAACCTGATTAAAAAATAATCAACAAAAGACTACATACTTTTTATAACAGCCACGCCTAAGCTAGCCATGTCACTAGAAAAATTCATGACTTAAAAATTGAAGGGCAAAGATGCCAAATAACAATGCATAGGTGAAGCTTATGACTCTGGGTTTAACTGCATTAGAGTTAGCACGAATACAGTTCGCCTTTACTGTATCTTTTCATATCATTTTTCCGGCAATTTCTATTGGCTTGGCCATCTTTCTGGCCATTCTGGAATGGCGCTGGCTCAAAACCCAAAATCCGATTTTTCAGGATCTATTCAAATTCTGGGTAAAAATTTTCGCTGTGGCATTCGGGATGGGTGTCGTCTCTGGTGTGGTCATGAGCTACCAGTTTGGAACCAACTGGAGTGAGTTTTCCCGGGTGGCAGGCAGCGTGACTGGACCTTTATTGGCCTATGAAGTACTCACCGCTTTCTTTCTGGAAGCAGGCTTTCTGGGCATCATGTTATTTGGTTGGGGGCGAGTAGGACCAAAGGCGCACTTTTTCTCGACCTTGATGGTTGCAATAGGCACCTGTATTTCCATGTTCTGGATTTTATCGTCCAATAGCTGGATGCAGACCCCACAAGGCTTTGCGATTGAAAATGGCCTGATTGTTCCGCAAGATTGGCTTGCTATCGTGTTTAACCCATCTTTCCCTTATCGTCTGGCCCATATGGCTATGGCTGCCTTTCTGGTTTCCGCCTTACTGGTCGCTGCTACAGCCGCATGGCATCTAATCAAAGGCCGTCGTGATGCACTGGTCAAGACTTCATTTTCCATGGCGATGTGGCTGCTTCTGGTACTCGCGCCCTTACAGGTCATCGTCGGTGATATGCACGGTATTAATACCCTTGAACATCAGCCAGCCAAACTTGCAGCCATGGAAGGGCACTGGGAAACCAATCATGACGAAGGCATGCCCTTATATCTCTTTGGTATTCCAGATATGGAGGCCGAAGAAACCAAATATGCAGTCGCAATTCCCAACTTGGGTAGCCTGATTCTAACCCACTCGATGGATGGAAAGGTTACAGGACTTAAAGACTTTGCGCCTGAAGACCGGCCGAATTCGCTGGTGGTGTTCTGGAGCTTCCGGATTATGGTCGGACTCGGCGTATTGATGCTGTTACTGGCGTTATGGGGAGCGTGGGCACGTACCCGTGGTCGCTTTTATGAGTCCCGTGCATTGCACCGATTTGCCCTGATTATGGGACCTTCCGGATTTATTGCCATGCTTGCGGGATGGTTTACCACAGAAGTCGGCCGTCAGCCTTGGGTAGTCTACGGCATCATGCGAACCAAGGATGCATTGTCTCCGGTTTCCGCTGAACAGGTGGGGCTGACCCTGATTATTTTTGTAGTTGTCTACTGTGTGGTATTTGGTATCGGAATTTACTACATGTTGCGCCTGATGCACAAAGGCCCGGATTTTATTCATACCCGACCAGATCATGAATCAGATAGCGATGTGGTTCAGGCCTCGCGTCGACCATTAAGTAGTATTCGCGAACGTATCGAAGAAGTTCCTGAACAACCGGATCAGGAGGACAAAAAATGATTGATTTATCATTAATCTGGATTGTGATTATTGGTTTGGGTGTATTGATTTATACCATTCTCGATGGTTTCGATCTGGGCATCGGCATCTTGTTTCCTTTTTTCCCGCATCAAGATGAACGTGATGTCATGATGAATACCGTGGCTCCGGTCTGGGATGGCAATGAAACCTGGATGGTTTTGGGCGGTGCAGGGTTATTTGCAGCCTTCCCACTTGCTTACTCGACCGTACTCTCGGCGCTGTATATGCCAATTATTCTGATGGTGATTGCTCTGATTTTCCGTGGCGTAGCTTTTGAGTTCCGCTTCAAGGCAAACCGCAGTAAGCATTGGTGGGATAAAGCCTTTATCGGTGGTTCTGCGATTACCAGTTTCCTGCAAGGCATGATTTTAGGGGCCTATATTCAGGGGATTGAAACCCGAAATGGTGTCTATGTTGGGGGTGGTCTGGACTGGCTCACTCCATTCAGTATCTTTACCGGAATCAGTGTGGTGGTGCTCTATGCGGCATTAGGCTGTGGCTGGCTGATTTATAAAACCGGAGATAACTTGCAGGATCGAATGTTTAAACTGATGCCTAAGCTGATTATGGCCTTGCTGATCATATTGGGTGCTGTCAGTATTTATACGCCGTTGACTCATCCTCAAATTGCTGAACGCTGGTTTAGTCAGCCACAATTTACCTATTTTATGCCAGTTCCAGTTCTGGTTCTGCTATTTACCTGGCTGGCCTTACGTGCCTGTAAAAGACGCAGTGAATTAGGCCCATTTACCTATATGCTTGTTTTGGTTTTCCTTGCCTATACCGGATTCTTGATAAGTTTATGGCCATATATTATTCCGCCAAGCGTAACAATCTGGCAGGCAGCAGCGCATGAAAATAGCCAGCTATTTGCCTTGATTGGAGCCTTGATCCTGATTCCAATTATTGTGATTTATACCGGTATGTCCTATTGGGTATTCCGGCATAAGGTCAGGGTCGGCGATGATGGCTATCATTAAGGAGTGGTCATGAAAGGCAAACAGGTATTATGGTTTGTAGGATTATGGCTGGCAGGATTTTTAACGCTGGCCCTGATTGCCGGCGCATTCCGCTTTCTAGTGCATTTGGCTTATTAAATTAGTAAAACTAAAAAATGAAAAAAGTGATCTGAATGTCCTGATCACTTTTTTTTATTTGCAATTTATCTTTGATAAAACCAAATTTACGATTTTACCTGCTTACGATAAACACTTGGACGTATAGGACGGCTACTTTTCCAAAGACCTTTTTTCTGTTTCTTGGCTTTATTTTGCAGTTCCATCATATAGCGTAAATGGTTTTTATCCTTGATATATTCTTCATAGACCCACGCTGCACCACGTTTGACAATCTCTTCATTGATATTTTTGCGATAGCGATAGACCACACCGACACAGCGGCCATAACGGTCAATGTCGGTTATCTTGACCCGAACCATTTTATTATTCACCATGCTTTTGACCAGACGTTGCGATTCTTTACCATATGCTTGCGATGATTCAGGGGCATCAACGAAGGCAAAGCGCAATTTAGTCTCAGAGCGACGAATATTAAAACGGTAGCAGGTGAGGGTATCACCATCACTTACGGCTTTTACACGGCACCAGTATTTTTTGCCTTTCTTAAAAGGGCGGAAAACATCTTTTAAATAAACTGTAATTTTATGCAGCAGATAATACGAAAAACACAGCAGTACGAGGCCCAGCACAATTTGCCAGGTGGTGGAGAGATTTAACAAAGGCAAGATCCAAATCAGCAAAACCAGCTGTAAAATCACAGCTAAAAGTCGAGCCATTTTAGAGCAACGCCAGTAGATCTACGGATTAAAAGCTAATCACTCAGTGTTTAGTTTTGTACCGACTAACTAAAATAGCCTAAGCAAACTTGCATTCCTTTATAAATAGCCTAAGCAAAAATTTTATAAATTTCATTTCTCAAAAATTGATGTCTCTTATTCTCTTGCAAATCCTTATGCCAATATATCCCCATATTAATTTTCGGCAGTTCCACAGGGACTTCAAAAATATTTAGACTGGTAGCCAATTGTAAATGTACCAATACATTTTTAGGAATAGTCAGCATAGCTGTCTTTTGTTGTTCCAAAATTTGCAGAGCAGTTGAGTAATGCTGACAGCGTAAAAAAATCTGTCGTGAATATTGTTTACGGCTTAAATAAATATCCTCAACTAAAACGCCAGTACGGCGTGATGACACGCCAATATGAGGTGAGGCAAGATAAATCTGCTCATTCATTTCTGTTAATTGTGTACACACTACAAATTCATCTTGAACCAGACGCTCAAACTGGATTTTTTCAGCAATGTTTTGTTCCAGATCTATGACAAAATCGACCTGTTGAGAGGCGAGGTCTGCTGCTATATTTTTACGGTCCAGCTTCATGCTGCTAAGTTGAATTTCCAGATTGAGTTGTTGAAAGTGCTGAACCAGTCTGGGAAAGATCATTGGCTCAATTTCATCATGTACGGCAATTTTCAAACTCTGAATCATTTCCGGTCTGAAGTGCTGATGCTGTATTGAAATATTTTGAATCGCAAAAAGTGCATTCTTCAGCTCAGGATAGATCTGTTCCGCAAACGGCGTAGGTTGCATTTTGCTACCAGTACGTACAAATAAATCATCCTGTAAATGCTGCCTTAAACGTTGTAAAGCATGACTAGCAGCAGACTGGCTGATTGATAAAATTTGTGCAGCTTTAGAAATACTGTTCTGCTCATAAATTGCCATAAAAAGCGGATAAAGGTTAATGTCGATACGATGAAAATTTCGCAGGTCCATGACTGTTTTAGAATGAATACTATGCATAATAATGTATGGGATAAAATCATTTTATTCATAATAGGTTTTGGGTTAAGGTGTTGTAAAGTGTATGAATTAGAATATTTAGAGGGATAAAGAGATGTTTGAGCTTTCAGCACGTGCACAAGATTATTTAAATAGAACCAAAAAATTTATTGCTGATGAAATTGAACCTGTCGAGGCTGATTTCTGGCATCAGGTACATGAACTGAATCAAGGCGGTGACTGGACCAAATGGCAATGGCCGGCAGAACTTGAAACATTGAAAGATAAAGCCAAAGCGGCAGGTCTCTGGAATATGTTTTTGCCTTGTCCAGAATTAGGTCAGGGATTATCCGTTCAGGAATATGCGCATATCGCTGAACTTTCTGGACGAAGCCTAATTGCACCTACTGTCTTTAACTGTAATGCACCAGATAGCGGCAATATGGAAGTACTGTGGCGCTATGGTTCTGAAGAACAAAAACAGCAATGGTTAATGCCACTTCTGGAAGGGAAAATCCGTTCAGTGTTCTGTATGACTGAACCTGCAGTGGCTTCTAGTGATGCTACCAATATGCAGGCGACGGCGGTAGTTGAAGGTGATGAAATTGTTTTGAATGGTCGTAAATGGTGGTCTTCAGGTTTGGGTGATCCAAATGCCAAAATCATCATCTTTATGGCACATACACCGGATGAATCCAAAGACCGTCATCATCAGCATTCCATGGTTTTAGTTCCAGTCGATACTGCAGGCGTAAAAATCGAACGGATGCTTCCAGTCTTTGGTGACTATGATGCACCACATGGCCACGGCGAAGTCAGCTTTGATAATGTTCGTGTTCCAGTTTCGAATTTTATTGGCGGTGCAGGTCAAGGCTTTGAAATTGCCCAAGGTCGTTTAGGGCCAGGCCGTATTCACCATTGTATGCGTTGCATCGGTGCTGCTGAAAAATCATTAGAACTCATGATTGATCGGGGTATGAGCCGTACCGCATTTGGTAAAGAGATTTTAAAACTGGGTGGTAACCTGGAACGTGTCGCAGAAGCTCGCGTTGCCATTGATCAGGCTCGACTATTAACCTTGTATGCCGCCTATAAAATGGATACTTTAGGGAATATGGCAGCACTGACTGAAATTTCTGCAATTAAAGTCGTTGCGCCAAGTGTGCTGGAAAAAGTTGTTGATATGGCCATCCAGATCCACGGCGGTGCCGGTGTTTCTCGGGATACACCATTAACCGGATTTTTTGCTCAGGCACGTGCCTTGCGTTTGGCTGATGGCCCGGACGAAGTGCATAAGGGCATGATTGCCAAACTGGAACTGGCAAAACGTGGCTACAGTACTCGTCGCAAAAAATAAGCTGGCTTTAACTAGAAAATTGCAACGTATTAAAAAATTTTAAGGAAAAATTATGGCGGTTATTGATGTAGGTGGAGCAGTTCGTGCAGGTGAAGAACTGGATGTACAAGCCATCACCAATTGGTTAATTCAGCAAAATGTGAATGTTGAAGGCCCTGTGCAGGTGACCCAATATTCAGGCGGAGCTTCAAACTGGACCTACCGTTTACAGTATGCCAATGCCGATTTAATTTTACGTCGTCCGCCACAAGGTACCAAAGCCAAATCAGCCCATGATATGGCACGTGAATATCATGTGCAGAAAGCCTTGGCTGAACATTATCCCGTCGTGCCTGAAATGGTCGCGCTTTGTCAGGATGAATCAGTGATTGGTTGTGATTTCTATGTGATGAAACGGCTTGAAGGAATTATTCCTCGCGCCAAAATGCCAGCTGAGCTGCAGCTTACTGAATCCGATATCCGGACTTTATGTATCAATGTGATTGATAAACTGATCGAATTGCATCAGGTGCCTTATCAAGGAACTGAACTTGAAAATCTCGGTAAGGGTGAAGGCTATTGTCGCCGTCAGGTCGAAGGCTGGGATGTACGTTATGAAAAGGCTAAAACTTTAAATGTTCCATCGTTTAAATATGTGCGCAACTGGCTTAAAGATAATATTCCTTCAGATTCTAAAACCTGTGTGATTCATAATGACTGGCGTTTTGATAATGTCATCTTAAATCCGGAAAATCCGACTGAAGTGATTGGCGTACTGGACTGGGAAATGGCGACACTCGGCGATCCGCTCATGGACCTAGGTTCTGCTTTAGCCTATTGGGTGGAAGATACTGACAATGCCATCTTTAAGGCAACACGCCGCCAGCCGACCAATCTAAAAGGTATGTTTACCCGTAAAGAAGTGGTGGATTACTACTTGGGAAAAACCGGCCTGCAACCGGAAAACTGGGCGTTTTATGAGGTGTTCGGAATTTTCCGTCTCGCGGTGATTGCCCAGCAGATCTATTATCGTTATTACCATAAACAGACTAATAATCCAGCGTTCAAGGATTTTTGGGTGGTGATTCATGCCTTGCATATTCGTGCCTTAAAACTGATTGGCAAGCAAAAACTGGAAGCCAATGAGATTGCACAAAAGTATGTGCTTAAATTTAAAGAGATAATGCCAAAATGACAACCATTTACTTGATCCGGCATGGCCAGGCCTCTTTTGGCGCAGAAAGTTACGATCAACTTTCGCCCAACGGCAAGTTACAGGCAAAGCTTTTGGGTCGCTATTTTGACGAAATCCTGAAAGAAGCGCCTTATGTGGTGGCTGGTTCCATGCAACGCCATCAACAGACAGCGCAATTATCACTGGACAAATGTTTTCCGGAAAGTGAGATTCTGACCGATAGTGCCTGGAATGAATTTAATCATCAGCAGGTATTCGCCCGTTATGAGCCGCGCTTTAATCAGCCTGAATTGCTGAAACAGGATGTATCAGAACATGAAAATCCACGGGATTATCTGAGCAAGATTTTTAGCGGTGCAATTGCACGCTGGACTGGCGATGATTATCACCATGAATATGATGAATCTTGGCCAAGTTTCAAAGCACGCGTGGAAAGCGGCTTAGAAAATCTGTGTGACCAGTTGTCCAAAAGCCGACCACGCTATGCAGTAGTTTATACCTCAGGTGGGGTGATTTCTGTGGCTGTAGGCAAAATTTTGGGCCTTAGTCCGGAGAAAACCTTTGCTCTGAACTGGGCGATTACCAATACTAGTATCACGACACTACGTCTGGTGGGTAATGAACCGCAACTACTCAGTTTAAATGAACATCATTTTATTAAAGCACAGCGTCCAGACTTATTGACCTGGATTTAAAACCTAATACGCTATAAAAATAAAGGAATAGGGTAAACACATGGCTAAAACAATTTTAATTACTGGTGCAAGTTCAGGGATCGGTGCCGGTATGGCACGTGAATTTGCGAAAAAAGGCTATAACCTGGCGATTTGTGCACGTCGTCTGGAACGTCTGGAAAGCTTAAAGCAGGAACTGGAAAGCCAATATGGCATCAAAGTCATTACCAAAACTTTAGATGTGACCGATTACGATCAGGTTTTTGAGGTTTTCCGCGCGTTTAAAAAAGACTTTGGCACCATTGACCGAGTTATTGTGAATGCTGGTGTCGGTGAGGGCCGCCGAATCGGTAAAGGTAATTTTGCCATTAACAAAGCCACGGTGGAAACCAACTTTATTTCGGCATTGGCACAATGTGAAGCTGCAGTTGAAATCTTCCGTGCACAAAATTCAGGTCATCTGGTGATGATTTCATCCATGAGTGCAATGCGCGGTATGCCAAAACATTTAACGGCTTATGGGGCAAGCAAGGCCGGAGTCGCTCATCTAGCTGAAGGCATCCGAGCTGAACTGATCGATACGCCAATAAAAGTGACCACCATTTTCCCAGGATATATTCGGACTGAAATTAATGAAGGGGCAAAAAAGCTACCTTTTGAAGTCGATGAAAAAACCGGCTCGCGTTTATTGGCAGCAGAAATTGAAAAAGCGCCAGTGAAAGCCTATGTACCGAAATGGCCTTGGTTACCACTCGGTCTAGCCATGAAAGTATTACCACTTAAACTGGTGAACAAGTTAGGTTAAAAGTAATCTTAGATCTATAAAAAGAGAAGCTAGAGCGCTTCTCTTTTTATTTTATGACAAACTGAGAAAAATTTCTAAACCAGTATTTTTTTCTAAAAAAATGTATAGCTTGAATTTTCAGAAAAGCGAAATCTTATAAATCCTAATGTATTGATTATTAAAATAAAGTTTTAAATTATCAAAAATTATATTTTTATTTTATTGATGAATTTGCAATTAAATCAATTACTTTTAAATTTTCGTTTCATGAGAAAGACCATCTTTTACTTTTCCTAATTTTCGCCAATTTTAAGAACTTTTCCAAACTGTCCAAAACTTAGACATACTCACTCTAAAAGTGGAAAGATAACTTCTCTTTTTTAGAATTTCCTTTAATGTACAACCGTTCAGAAATTAAAGGTTGTCCATATGTCTACATCTGCGGATATGACTGACCAGCAGCGAATCTCCAAGGTCAGAAGTATCGTTACCCAGGCCGGGGAAGAGGTACGTGCTCGTTATCCCATACTCAAACATCAGAACTTTATCGGTGCGAGTATTTTAGGCTTTGCCTGGGCAGGCATGATTGCATGCGCGGTAGCATATGGAACCGGTTATCTCTCAGCATGGTTTACCATTCCTTTGATTGCGATTTTTGCATCATTGACCCATGAACTGGAACATGACCTGATTCATTATATGTATTTCAAAAAAACACCTTGGGCACATCATTTGATGCTGGCACTGGTCTGGCTGGCACGTCCAAACACCATCAGTCCATGGGCACGTCGTCGTTTACATTTGCATCATCATAAATATTCAGGCACTGAACATGACCTGGAAGAACGTGGCATCAGTAATGGTATGCCTTGGGGCATTCGCCGAATTCTGGTGATTAGTGACCAGTTGATGTCAGTGTATCTGCGTCCATTTCAAATGTTTAAAATGATTCATCTTTTTCTGGAAAAGCAGCCTGAAAAAGAACGTAAAATTGCCATGATTTCTCAGTTATGCGGCTTTTTACCTCTCAGCATTATTTACTATGGATTATGCTATCTGTTTGTGGTCTTTCATGGTTTAAATGCGGTTGCACCACTATTCGGTTATGAGATGCTCTGGTCGCAAGGCATTGTCGATGCTATGCCAATCGTAAATCTGCTGGCAGTCATCTGGGTGATTCCTAACTTTATCCGTTCTTTTAGCTTGCAGTTTGTCAGCTCAAGTATGCATTACTATGGCGATATCGATCCACGTGATGTGATCAAACAAACCCAAGTGCTCAATCCATGGTGGATGGTCCCGTTCCAGTTATTCTGCTGTAATTTTGGTTCGACCCATGCGATTCATCATTTTGTGGTCAAAGAGCCATTTTATATCCGTCAACTGACGTCCAAAACGGCGCACAAAGTGATGAAAGAAGTGGGTGTGCGTTTTAATGATGTGGGAACTTTCAAGCGTATGAATCGCTGGAATGATTATAAAATCTAAGCTTTTATTGTCATAAAAATCTCGTTTTAAAGCGGGATTTTTTATATTCATCCTTTGAGACTTACCTAAAGGCAAGATCTATAAGCCTATATTTTGCAAGAATCCTATCTCAGTTAAATTTAAGTGAATATTCATTTAAGATGACTGTTAAGGAAATAGTTCAAAAGAATAAACTCAGGTAAAATTAAGTATATCCCTATATAAATTAGCCCGCTATGTTGCTGAAAGCCGCCACCATTGCCTTGATTCCTGCACTTGTCATTCAGGGTAATCGTGTCAAGAAAAATACCCTAAGACTGCCGGAACCTGAAGGTGCACGTGAAGGTCAAACCGGAACCGGCAACAAACTGTCTCTGCTCATTTTAGGGGATTCGGCAGCAGCAGGTGTAGGAGTAGAACATCAGGATGACGCATTACTGGGTGCAATTCTGCATGAACTGAAAGATGACTTTGAAATTGACTGGAAATTACAGGCCAAAACAGGCGATACCAGCTCAAAAGTAATTCATGCTTTGGACCAAATAGAAGTCCAGCACTATGATGTAATCGTCACGTCGGTTGGCGTCAATGATGTGACCAAACTGATACCTGTCGAGGTTTGGATTCAGAAGCAGGAACAGCTTTATAGTAAAATTCAGCAAAAATTTAGTCCGAAACTGATCATTGCTGCCGGTGTGCCGCCAATGAATATGTTTCCGGCGCTACCGAATCCTTTAGCCTGGCTATTTGGCCAGTATGCTAAACAGATGAACCAGCAACTAGAAAATTTTGTGAATCAGCAAGTGAATATGCAATGGATTGAATACGATATTGAGAAGTATCGTGCCATGAATTTACAAATGGCTGCAGATGGTTTTCATCCGAGTAAGGAAGTTTATACACTTTGGGGACAAGAAGTAGCTGGCAAGATTCGGAAGACCTTCTAAAATAGTTGAAATCTCTCAATTTAGTTAATTCTATGTCTGATATTGAAACGCATCCGCTACCGCCATTTTTACCGCCCAATGCCAAATTACTGATGTTGGGTAGTTTTCCGCCACCTGCCACACGCTGGAAAATGAACTTTTATTATCCAAACTATCAAAATGATATGTGGCGGATTTTTGGACTGATTTTCTTTGAAAATAAAGATTACTTTTTAGATCTACCCAATAAAAAATTTCAGGAACAATTGATCCGGGAGTTTTTAACAGAAACGGGGATTGCGATTTTTGATAGTGGCTATCAGATCCGGCGTTTAAAGGGCAATGCTTCAGACAAATTTTTGGAAATTGTAGTACCTACCAATATTGAGCAACTACTCAGCCAAATGCCGCAGTGCAATCATATTATGACTACAGGCGACAAGGCCACAGATACCATGATGCTGTCTATGCCTGAAGGGACTTTAAAGCCGAGTATTGGGCAACCAAGTCAGGCTTATTTTGTCGGACGTGATCTGCATTTATATCGCATGCCTTCATCTTCTCGAGCATATCCGGTTTCTCTAGAGAAAAAAGCCGAAAGTTACCGATTGATGTTTGAACATGTGGGTCTAGTTTAATATTTAATCCAATAATCAGATAAAATGGTTAAAGAGGTTTTAGGCTACAGACAAGACATAAACTTACTATGTGTAAGTTATTGGCTTTATTTATTCATATTTGGATATTCAACCCAGCGATGGCTATTAATTTTAATCTCCCGGACATGATGAAAGCTGGACCAGATTAACTGGCTACCTTTGGTCCATTTTAAAGCTCGAATACGCGACTCCACCTGCTGTATTTCCTCAGGTGAGGCCGGACGTAAAGGCCCAATTTCTGCATATAAGCGTACTCCTGGATAACGCTTAAATTTACCTTTAAGCAACGAATGAAACCAAAACAGTTTGCTACTGTTCACAGCCTGTATGCAGGCCATCGGCTGATGCTGTAAATTTTCAGAAAAAGTAGTGGAATAAGTATCAAAAAAGAAACCCGTACTGGTCTTTTTGTTGAGAAATATAGTTCCGATCGGAGTAATGCTAGGCAAACCTTTAGAGTTGACCGTTGCAATAGAGCAATGCATGGCAGCCCGTTGTGCATCAGCGACCACTTGGCGAATCTGTTGCCATTCACTCTCAGAAATCATGTCGTGATTCTCTTTTTATTTTTTATAAATTTTATAACAACTTATTTAGCTTGGCATTGCCTGAAAAAACTAAAACTACGGCAGTTTGAGCAATCTAAAACGTCACTCAGATTATAAAAAAGAGCCACATGGGCTCTTTAAAAAATACAAAATTCGGCGATTAGCCATCGTATTCGACATAATCCCACAAATTTAAACGTGCTTTAATTTCCTGACGGATCTCGGGCAACATCGGCAAAAGAGTGCCATCAATCCATAAGCTCAACGCTTGGGCAGAAAGTACTTGCTGCTGTTCATCGACCAGTTGTGCACCTTTCAACATAATACCGGTCTCATCAGTGGCTTCGGTTTCTACACCTTTAAATAAAACCTGTAGTTCATAACCGCTATCCTGAATCAGCCATTCCAGTTCGAGCTGAATATTTTCAGTGGATTTCAAAACCACTTGTCCCTCGACCGTATCGGAGTCGGACAGACAGTCATGTTCCACCCGAATTTTGGCCAAATACCATTCTTGCTGGGATAAATCATGGAGGGTTTTTACAGGGGTCAGAATATCACTGAACTTAAACTGACGGCTTAGATCAAAAAATTGCATGGGAGTGGAGGGCGAACAATCGCAAAATACGAGAAAAGTGTAATTCTAAAGTAAGCGCAATCGACTGTAAAACCCTTTAAACGATGATCGGACTAAGTTAATTTAAGCGGTCATTCTCAAAATACAGGCTTTTCATGTCGTCGTAATTGTGAGGTCATTCTAATGTCATTACATTAACCATTCACCGGGAAATTTCGTCACCAGATTCATCATAAAACGCTGGAATTTTGTAGTTTCCGGATCATGTAAATGCTGAATACTACGGCCATCTTTTTGATGTTCCAGCCAAATCATTTCATTTTTTTCGTTCAGTTTAAGTTGATAAGCCACGCGTGGTAAGTACTGATCCATCGCACTGGTGATTTCCTTCTGAAAATCTTCCGATTCAATGACCAGACCGACTTCGGTATTCAGATAGGCTGAACGCGGATCAAAATTAAATGAACCGACAAACACCATGCCATCCAGATCAAAAAATTTGGCATGCAAACTGGAGCTATTTTTGTTTTTAGCCGGGATGATGTCTCCAGTCATAATTTCATACCAGGTCCGTTCCGGACGGACAATGTAGGGTTTAAATTCCCAGAGTTCGATGCCACTTTTCAATAATTGCTGACGATATTGCTGATAATAGGCATGCACCGCAGCCACATCATTGGCCTGAAAAGAGTTGGTCAGGATTCTGATTTTCACACCTTGTTGCGCACGGCGGGTTAAATAGTCGGCCCCTTTTTGCGTGGGAATAAAGTACGAGGACACCAGTTCCAGATGTTTTTTTGGCTCACCCATCAGTTCGAGCATATGGGTATAAATATAATCGCCATTTTTGGCATGGGGGCGTGCTTTTGCGGGACTATCCGCAACAAAATAAGCCGGCGCCCAGTGAATGGGTTGTTTTTTTAAGTGTTGTTCGACTTGTTTCTCGGCAATGCCCACCCGGCGTTTGAGTTCAGTTTCGTCAACATCTTCTCGTTCAAATTCAGTTCTGAGCCTTTTAAGCATTTCAGGATGGCCGGCATCATTCAAGATCTGTCGAACGTCATAACTCAGATCATCATTCCAGAAGTTAATAAAGGTCTGATTGGCATCTGTTACGCTTTGCCCTGCGAAGAATATATCCACATCGGTGAACTGAAAATCTTCACTGGCATCAAAATATTCACTACTGATATTGCGGCCGCCGGTCACGGCTGCAGTGCCATCCGCAATGATCAATTTATTGTGCATGCGATGATTGACCTTTTTCATCCGGAAGCCATAATCCAGCGCACGTAAATGACGAAATTTATAGGGATTAAAAATCCGAACTTCAAAATTTGGATGTTGGCTTAGAGCAAGAAGCTTGTCATCAAGCTGGGTACCATTTTGATCGTCAATCTGAACCCGTACTTTGACACCGCGATCGGCGGCTTTAAGTAATTGGGACAAGATCATATTGCCAATATAATCATCCTTCCAAATGTAATATTGTAGATCCAGATGATATTTAGCTTTGTTAATCAGGTGCAGACGTGCTGCCATACTCATAAAGCCATCATAGAGCGGCAAGAAAGCCGTTTTACCGCTATTAATTTGCTGTTTTGAAAGTTGATTGTCGATCCAGTGCGCAGGTCGAACCGGCGTAATTTTCGCTTCTTCAGCAGTGTTGGGAGCCAGTTCACAGCCAGAAAGCATGATGCTAAAAGTAAAAATGCTCAAACATACAAAGGGCGAAGGTTTAGTCATTGATGTTCCATTAATTATAGGATCTTTTATTCCTTATCTGATGATGTTAATAGTTGAATCTCCGAATAGAAAGAGGTTACTGTTAGTCATCTGTAAATCATCAAAAAAAGGACAGTTTTACGTGAAATCACGTGCAGCAGTTGCGTTTGGTCCAGGCCAGCCATTAGAAATTGTAGAAGTGGATGTTGCTCCACCAAAAGCAGGTGAAGTACTGGTAAAAATTAGCCATACAGGCGTGTGTCATACCGATGCATTTACCTTGTCTGGTGAAGATCCTGAAGGTGTATTTCCTGCGATCTTGGGTCATGAAGGTGCGGGTGTGGTCGTTGAAGTAGGTGAAGGTGTTATCAGCCTGAAACCGGGCGATCACGTGATTCCGCTTTATACTGCTGAGTGCGGCGAATGCTTGTTCTGTAAGTCAGGTAAGACCAACCTGTGTGTTGCTGTGCGTGCGACCCAAGGTAAAGGCGTAATGCCAGATGGAACGACCCGTTTCTCTTATAATGGCGAGCCGATCTATCACTATATGGGTTGTTCAACTTTTTCTGAATATACCGTGGTAGCTGAAGTTTCTCTGGCAAAAATTAATCCTGAAGCCAACCATGAGCATGTTTGCCTGCTTGGTTGTGGGGTGACTACCGGTATTGGTGCGGTGCATAACACCGCTAAAGTTCAGGAAGGTGACAGTGTTGCAGTATTTGGTTTAGGTGGTATCGGTCTTGCTGTAGTACAAGGCACACGTCAGGCCAAAGCTGGCCGTATCATTGTGATTGATACCAATCCGGATAAATTTGAACTGGCGAAACAGTTTGGTGCAACAGATTTCCTGAATCCAAAAGACTATGATCAGCCGATCCAGCAAGTGATCGTCGAAATGACTGGTTGGGGGGTAGACCATTCATTCGAATGTATCGGTAATGTAGATGTAATGCGTTCAGCACTAGAATGTGCGCATCGTGGCTGGGGTCAGTCGGTAATTATTGGTGTAGCCGGAGCAGGTAAAGAAATTTCAACCCGTCCATTCCAGTTAGTCACAGGTCGTAAATGGATGGGTACTGCTTTTGGTGGGGTGAAAGGTCGTTCACAATTACCGGGAATGGTAGAGCAATCCATGAAAGGTGAAATTCAGCTGGAACCTTTTGTGACTCATACCATGCCATTAGGTCAGATCAATGAAGCTTTTGACCTAATGCATGAAGGCAAGTCGATCCGTACCGTCATTCATTTTGACTAAGCTGTTTTAATCTAAAAAAGACCGGTATTAAACCGGTCTTTTTTATGCGGCTTTCACTTGATTCAGGATACATTAGTGCATGAAAGCCTCACAGAGAGTCACTGAAACAACACACGCCTGCTAATGTCATTACATGCCAGATGCTTATATTAAATAGGACGTATGAAAATACGTGATAAAACCATTTTAAAGAATAAGGATAAGCTCTATGTCGAATGATAATTTTGATCGTGATGTAATTAAGAATGCGCCTAAAGATGTCCGCGATGATTTAAATGCTGATCCAATTACGGGTGAACCTGGCGCACATCCTGTAGGTACAGGTGTCGGTGCTGCAGGTGGCGCAGCAGCTGGTGCAGCCATTGGTGCTGCAGGCGGTCCAGTCGGTGTCGCTGTCGGTGGTGTAGTTGGTGCTGTTGTTGGTGGTCTGGCAGGTAAAGGTGTTGGTGAAGCTATAAATCCAACAGAAGAACAGGCTTACTGGCGTGATAATTCGATCAATACGCCATACTATTCAGATGCACGTACCACCTATAGCGATCTGGATTATGACCGTGATTATGATACGGCCTATCGAGTCGGTTATGAAAACCGTGGCAGCTATGATGCTCATACTCGTTTTGAAGATGTAGAACCTGATTTGAGACTGAAATGGGAACAAATGAAAGGCGAATCACGTTTAAACTGGGAACAGGCTAAATTTGCAGTGCGTGATGCCTGGAATCGTGTTTCACGTTAATTTTTAATCTTTGGATTAAACTGAAGTTTCTTTGGTAAAATCTGCAATAGGTTTGTGGGTTTTACCAATTTTAGTGATACATCTCACGGTTTGATGAATTAATAAATAAAAGTAGAAAAGTTAATAAATATTTTTTTATATTTAATGCTTGTCAAATGATCACAGAGCGCGTATTTTAATTTCAGAATCACATTTTATGAAAGACATAACATGTTAAAGCAACCTATCATTTCAAACGCATATTTTTATTTCTGGCAGTTTAGCTAATTGCCTGAACGCGTTTGGGCAATGAAAAGGTTGCCCACCAGTTTATACCTGATCGGCAACCCTGATCAGGTTTTTTTATGCCTTTCATTTTTACAATATTTTGGAGACAGCCATGACAAACTTTAACTATTCATACTTTAACAACTTTTATTGGTCTTATTTTAGTCAGCTAATGACACTCACAACACTTTCGATTAGACCCATAACGCTCAAATAAAAGTTTGGACTGATTGCCAGTCCCAGGATTAAAGTCATGAATACCCCAAACACATCACAACAACATCATGCTGAAAGCATTTTAATTTTACCCCAGCAGCTTAAGCAGCAATTGCCATTGTCTCCGCAATTGGCCAGCCAAGTCGCTGAACATCGTCAAACCATTCAAAATATATTAGAAGGCAAGGATCATCGTTTGATGGTGGTCACAGGCCCATGTTCCATTCATGATGAAGCTTCCGCGCTAGACTATGCAGAAAAATTAAAACAGCTTCAGTCACAGCTATCTGATCAGATTTTCCTGGTGATGCGTGCTTATATCGAAAAACCACGGACTACGGTAGGCTGGAAAGGTTTCCTTTACGATCCAAATCTGGATGGTTCATCCAATATGCAATTGGGCTTGGAAAAATCCCGTGACTTATACCTCAAAATCATTGAAATGGGTCTGCCGATTGCCTCTGAAATCCTCAGCCCGATGGCAACTGCTTATTTCGATGACTTACTAGCTTGGGGTGCGATTGGAGCACGTACCAGCGAATCACAAATTCACCGTGAAATCTCAAGTCATATGCCATATAGCATTGGTTTCAAAAATGGTACTGATGGTTCGATCCAGATTGCTCTGGATGCCATTCAGTCTGCCTCTCATCCACATCAATTCCTGGGGATGAGCCAGTCTGGTTTACCATGCATTTTACACTCGCAAGGTAATCCGAAAGCACATTTGATATTACGGGGCTCGAATAGTGGACCAAATTATCAACTGGCAGAAATTGAGAAAATCCGGGCCAAACATCAGATCGACTTACCGGCATTGGTGATTGATTGCAGTCACGGAAATAGCGCAAAAAATCCACTCTTACAGCCACAGGTTTTACATACTATTGTGGCTGAAAGACTGAAAACCAATGTACGAGGTGTAATGTTGGAAAGTCATTTACTGGATGGTAACCAGAAAATTTCTGAGCAGATGCAGTATGGCCAGTCTGTTACTGATGGCTGTCTGGGCTGGGGAAAAACACGACAACTGTTACTGGAGGTGGCCAATACTTTAGCGATCAGTTGTCTGAAACGTAGTGCCTAAATTTAAAAACCACTTTCTCTGCTTGAGCAGCGGGGAAAGTGCTTTTTTGAATATCAGGAAGCAGTTATTTATAAATATAATTAACCTGTAATAGGTCACATAATTGTGACGATAATTTTCATCAAATTATTAAAATCTGTTTGTGTCCTTGTCTAACTCTAGACACAATAAAAACCAGTATATCTCTCTGAATATATAAATTTTTCAAATATTTAAATATCAAATCCGTTCACTTGGGGATCTCAATGTTTGCGCTAGAGCTTTTAGAAGAAGCACGAAAATTTATGCACCATATGCTAACCAAAGTGGTTGAATATGGCGGTTCAGATTTATTTATTACTGCAGATTTTCCACCAAGTATTAAACATCAAGGTTTGATGAAACCATTTGGACAGCAGACCCTGACCGCTGAGAAAACCAAGCTCTTTGCTTATAGCCTAATGAATGAAAAACAGCGCAATGAATTTGAAACCGAACTTGAGTGTAATTTTGCGATTACTGTTCCGGGTATTTCACGTTTCCGGGTCAATGTATTCCAGCAACAGTTGAATATCGGTATGGTGATTCGTACCATCACTGCGGAAATCCCAAATTTCCAGAAGTTAAAACTGCCTGAATCGCTGAAACATGTGATTATGGAAAAACGTGGTCTAGTCTTGGTGGTCGGTGGAACCGGTTCGGGTAAATCAACTTCACTGGCAGCGATGATTGACTATCGGAATGAAAACTCGGCTGGACATATCATCACGGTAGAAGATCCGGTGGAATATGTACACAAGCATAAAAAATCCATGATTACCCATCGTGAAGTCGGGGTAGATAGCCATTCTTGGCAAAATGCTTTAAAAAATACCTTACGTCAGGCACCCGATGTGATTTTGATCGGGGAAATCCGCGATACAGAAACTATGGAACATGCGATTGCTTTTGCTGAAACTGGGCATCTTTGTTTAGGTACGTTGCATTCCAATAATGCCAACCAGACTTTAGACCGGATTATTAACTTCTTCCCAGAAGAACGTCGCAATCAGTTGTTGATGGATTTGTCCTCCAATATGAAGGCTATTATTTCACAGCGTTTGGTTCGGACTCAGGATGGCAAGGGACGTCGAGCAGCCATTGAAATCATGTTAAATACACCGCTCATTTCAGACTTGATTTTGAAAGGAGAGTTTCATGAGTTGAAAGCGATTATGGCAAAATCACGGGAATTGGGAATGCAGACCTTTGATCAGGCTTTATTTGAACTCTATAACCAAGGCGAAATTTCTTATGAAGAAGCATTACGTAATGCCGATTCAACCAATGAATTACGTTTACAGATCAAATTAAAAAGTAATCGTCAAGACAATGCTCCGGCTGGGCAAGCCACCCAATTTTCCATGATTACAGAACCGAAAACAACTGATAAAGATGCAGAAGATCAGTCGGAAACGGAATAAAAAATTCTAATTTTCTATTAGGGTCTGTTGACATTTACTGTTCATAATTAACCCTATAAAGGTAGCCATAAAAATATACAGGCTAAAGCAACAGAACTTTGATAAT
>NZ_JAMXXM010000019.1:0-48958 GCF_024129715.1 Acinetobacter lwoffii | reverse complement strand
TAATTTCTACCATCAATCAATGAAAATAATTTCGATCGATCAACCAGTAAAAATCCACACAAGTTGTTCTTCATAATCTCTTAATGATCTTTCTAACACCTCGTCAGTGCTAGAAGCTGGACTTCGATAAACTCAACAACTCCGCCATTCTGCTTCGTTCGTTTCCATCTATCTCGTCGGTATGGGTGCATTCTAGAGGATTTCAGAATCATTGCAACCCCCAATTCACTATATTTTTCACGTATGTCTTTTTTTTCTACAAAAATTGCTAAAAAATCGCTTTTTTATCTAATTTTTAAGCGTTTTTATTTAATAAATGCACTAAACACGTCATTTTATTTTTATAACTGAAAATTCATTTAGACCTAAAAGCTATCACAATAATCGTTAAAATAGTATTTTTAGCCTTTTAACATTGAAATCTTGTCTTTTATTTAAATTAGCACGTCAAAAGAAAACCAAAATTAATCTATCTCGCTCAGTAAGCCGATCTAAACCCTAGACTCCTTAATTTGTGAGTTATTTTTTACGTAAAAAGCTTTTATAAAAGCCTATTCTTAGGCTGCTATATAGAAGAGGGATTCATTTTTTAGTTTTCGAATCCCAAAACCATGCTTAGATCACTTATATATAGAAGATAAAGCCTGTTATTTTGCATTAAGCGACTTTTTCCTGTTTTTACTGTCCAAGCCAGTGTTGCATAACTTCTACAATCATGTCTTTCTTACCCTGATAATCCTCGGCAACAAAGAATAATTTCGCGCGTCGCGGTAACTGCTCTTCAATCAGGGAAAATAAAAAGTAATGCGCGGCCAGATCAAGCTGCATAAATAAAGTATAGACAGATCTATAGATTTGCTGTTTTTGTTCGACCGGCTGGTATTCAAATAAGAACCGTAAAATGCAATCGATCTGTTCATCAAAAATATCTTCTGTTGGATAGCGATACATTCAATCACCTTTGTTTTAATTTTTTATGTTTTGCTCTTTTTTCACAGTCAATTGAAATGAACTCATTCTTAGAGGTCATTCACCTAAGCCCAATTTGCTAGTTAATTTTAAGTTTAGTTGCTCAACGAGAAGAGTAGGCATGCAGATTTATATCTTGATTACGCAATCAGAATAAATAAAAAAGGAAGAGATCTCTCCCAAAATCTCCTCCTTAGAATTGAATCTTTACCCGATCCATTATGTCATTATTATAGTTATTCGCTTTAAAGCTTTTAAAAAGAGCCTCTTGGAAAAGAGACTTTCTCAGT
This sequence comes from Acinetobacter lwoffii, assembly GCF_024129715.1. Lineage (GTDB taxonomy): Bacteria > Pseudomonadota > Gammaproteobacteria > Pseudomonadales > Moraxellaceae > Acinetobacter > Acinetobacter lwoffii_U. The sequence goes on along the minus strand of NZ_JAMXXM010000019.1, from coordinate 47,699 downwards.
TGTGGAGTACTATTATTTTTACTACCCTCTAGATGCTCTAAACGAATTCTCTAGATGAATAAATCCTATACATAATAAAGATGAAAAGCAAGTGATTTGGGAAAAATTAACTCTTGTTTTCATAGGGTTTTTTTTGACTTTACTTATTTGATTTTTAAATATAGAACATCAATAAAAAAAGCAGACCTAAGCCTGCTTTTATTTCAATAACTTATCCGATTTTTAGTCAACAAAAGTGACTTTAGCAATTGCTTTTTTGCTGGCTTGAACAATCAAAGTTACGTTCTCTTTCACAGAATACGTTGTATCTACAGTCTGCCAATCCACTTTCACTGCGCCACGGCCTAATGCATCTTTAGCTTGGGCTGCATTTTTGGTTAAGCCTGCCTCACGTAAAATCGAGGTAATAAAGATTTCACCACCAAACTCGCCACGTGAAATGGTTACTTCTGGCGTACCTTCGGGTAATTCACCTTCAGTAATGATATTACCCGCACCTTTATGGGCATTGGCAGCCGCTTCTGCACCGTGGAAACGCTCAACCAGCTCCAGCGCAAGAATCTTTTTGACTTCTTGAGGATTACGGCCTTCTGCCACTTCTTTTAACAACTGTTGAATTTCTTCAATGGTTTTGAAGCTCAGCAGATCAAAATAACGCTCAATCAATGCATCCGGCATTGAAAGCACTTTTTGGTACATCGCGCCTGGTGCATCAAATACACCAATATAGTTACCCAAAGATTTAGACATCTTGTTGACGCCATCTAAACCTTCAAGAATTGGCACTGTGATACAGACTTGTGCTTCTTGATTATAACGACCTTGTAAGGTACGCCCCATCAACAGGTTAAAGGTTTGGTCTGTACCACCCAATTCAACATCTGCTTCCAGCGCAACAGAGTCATAGCCTTGTACCAATGGGTACAAAAATTCATGAATCGCAATTGGCTGCTGGTTGTTATAACGCTTGGTGAAATCATCACGCTCCAACATACGCGCAACCGTTTGCTGTGATGCCAATTGAATTAAATCAGCCGCAGTTTTTTGCGCAAACCACTCCGAGTTAAACACCACTTTGGTTTTGTTGGGATCAAGAATTTTAAATACTTGTTCTTGATATGTTTTAGCGTTCTCTAAAACCTGTTCACGTGACAATGGTGGACGTGTTGCGCTCTTGCCGGTCGGGTCACCGATCATCGCAGTATAGTCACCGATCAGAAACAATACTTCATGACCCAAATCCTGGAATACTTTTAACTTATTAATGAGAACCGTGTGGCCCAAGTGCAAATCAGGCGCAGTCGGGTCAAAACCCGCTTTAATTTTTAATGGACGATTCAATTTTAATTTCTTGAGAAGATCTTCTTCAGAAATAATTTCGTGGGTGCCTCGTTGAATGAGGGCAAGTTGTTCTTCAGCCGGCAGGAAATTTGACATCACAAAATCCAATACATCAGTTACTCAATTTGTGCGATATACTAACACTTTTTCAGCATATTGCAGGCTTAAGAATAACCATGACAGCGATCTATATTGGGGTAATGACCGGCACAAGCATGGATGGTGTCGATATTGTTGCTGCTTCTTTTGATCCACTCCAGCTTCATGCCACACTCACTTTGGCATTTGATCCTAACCTTCGGGATGAGCTGATGGCACTGACTTTGCCGGATGACAATGAAATTGACCGTATGGGTAAGGCCGATGTTGCACTGGCACAAATGATTGGTCATGGTATTAATACGTTGATTGAAAAAAATAACCTGGATAAATCCAGAATCAAGGCGATTGGCTCGCATGGCCAGACCATCCGGCATCGTCCTGAACATGGCTTCACGCTGCAAATTGGTGACCCGAATATCATTACTGAAATTACCCAGATTCCGGTGATTTCAGATTTCCGTCGTCGTGATCTGGCGGCAGGTGGTCAGGGAGCACCTTTAGTTCCGGCATTTCATCAGGATATTTTCCAGCATGACAGCATTCACCGTGTCATTTTAAATCTGGGCGGTATTGCGAATGTCAGCCTGCTGCCTGCCGGGAAGCCTGAAGAGGTGTATGGTTTTGATACTGGACCGGCCAATATCCTGATGGATGCCTGGTGTGCCCGTTATACTGGTCAGCCTTTTGATGAAAATGGCAACTGGGCAGCCTATGGCACCCCGATTCGCAGTTTACTTGATCGCTTGCAGTCACACGAATTTTTCTCCAAAGAGCCTCCGAAAAGTACTGGTCGTGAAGATTTCAACCTGGAATGGCTGGATGAACAGATTGCTGACTGGCGCAATGACCTGCAATACGATGAACTGGAAGATACTCCGGAAAATGTACAGGCGACTTTATTAAAGCTCACCACCCGTGCCATTAAAAAAGCCATTTACCGCTCCGGCATGGATACCGGACAAGTTTTTGTTTGTGGTGGTGGTGCCTATAACTCACATTTACTCGAGCAACTGCGCTGGCGCCTGCGCAAACATGAATGGAGCGTACAAACTACCGCCGATCTGGGCCTCAGTCCGACCTGGGTAGAAGCTACTGCCTTTGCCTGGCTGGCCATGCGTTTTATGAATCAGCTGAATGGTAACCTGCCAGCAGTCACTGGTGCTGCTGGATATCGCGTCCTCGGTACCATTACTGCAGTCTAAGCCATCCTAAACAATATTATTTCCATGACTATATAGTTATTGGAAAGATAGTCATTAAAAAAGGTCTGCAAAAATGCAGACCTTTTTTAATTTTCAATATTTTTATTGCATCATGCGTTTGGCATTTTCATTTCTAAAAGCACGCAGAATCTGCTGACCAGCACGACCTGTTGGACTCAAGCCCAAACGCTGTTGTTCCTGACGAATCGCCTGACGGGTTTTATCACCAATCAAACCATCCACCGCACCAATGTCATAACCTCGACTCAATAAAAATTGCTGAATCTCACGACGTTCTGCACGAGAAGTCCCCGGATCATCGGTGGGCCATGTGGCCGTAAAACTACCTTTACCTTGCAGGCGATCGGATAAATGCGCAATCGCCAAGGCATAACTTTCTGCCGCGTTATAGCTATAAATGGCATCAAAGTTTTTAAATACCAAAAATACTGGGCCACTCGGGCCTGCAGGTGCAAGCAATCCGGCCTGAGAAGATTGCGATAAATTTCCTTGAACCAATGCCGAACCATCGGCACGAACCACTCCTTGATTGATCCAGCTACTCAAGGATTTTTTATTTCTTCGGCCTTCACCGGAAACCGACATGCCTTGCGGAATCTTGACTTCAAATCCCCAAGGTTGTCCGCTCTGCCAGCCACGCTTGCTTAAAAAATTGGCGGTCGATGCCAGTGCATCCGGAATGCTGGATACCAGATCACGTCGGCCATCTCCATCAAAATCAACTGCAAGTTCATCATAAGTCGATGGCATAAACTGGGTATGACCAAATGCGCCTGCCCAGGAACCCTTTAATTGTTCTTCACGCACATCGCCACGCTGTAACAGTTTCATGGTGGTAAAAAACTCACCACGGAAATAACTCTGGCGACGACCTTCACAGCTCAAAGTTCCTAAAGCCTGTAATAAAGGATATTTCCCCGAAATATCACCAAAATTACTTTCGACACCCCATACCGCAACTACCGTTTCTGCAGGTATACCATAGGTGGCAGCAACACGATTGAGCACCTCACGATGTTGCTGTAATTTTTGCCGGCCGAGCTGAACCCGTTCTTCATCCACCAAACCAGACAGATAATCCCAAATTGGGGTAGAAAATTCAGGCTGGTAATTCAGGCGTTCAATCACTGAATAATCCGGGTTTAAGTTCTGGGTATAACGATCATAGGTACTGCCGCTTACACCTCTAGCAACAGCTTGACTGCGCAAATTAGCGAGACAGTTTTGAAAATTATTTTGGGAGGCATAATTCGGGATATTTGAACTAGAGGTCAAATCAGTCGGCGTGACACGTTGACCATTAATAATAAGTTCAGCCTGTGCCTGTGAAGCAGCCAAGACCACAAAACCAATAAAAAGTGCAAGCCGTTGCATAAGACCCTTGAATATTTAGATTTTGAATTATGCTTCTACCTTAGCAGCTCATGATGAAAATTAAAGCGCCAATGCGTAAATTTAAATTCATAATTCCTACACTTTTAAATTCATTTTGTAATCTTTAAATTTGAACACGAGTTATCCACAAGCTTGTTTTAAATTCAAATCAGCAGGATTTTTAAATTTAAATTCAAAACATTTGGAATTATTTTTGAATTTAAAAAATTACTGGGGATAACTTGTTTCAGGAAAAGCGAGTCATGATCATCAACATGCTCTAATTACACTCATTTTTGTTTTAAATTCATTTGAATAATGGGCTAATATTTTTAAATTCAAAAACTTTGAATTCATTTGTCCAATTTTAAATTTGAATTGATATTTTTTGAATTTAAAAGCGCAAGTTTAAATTCAAAGTTCGATTTAAATTTGAATTTGTTTTTATGAATTTAAATTCAAAACCACTTTCTAGTTTTAAATTCAAACTTTGATTTCAGGCTTATCTACAAGTGAATATGGCAAAATTCAGCGGTAAATAAGATTTTATTGAATTGTTATATTTATACTCAATTGATCAGTTTATAAGCAATTGATTTAAAAACCGATCCGACCAATGGCAGGCATTTTTAAAGAGGCGCAATCATGCCTGAAAGCAGACAAATAAAAAAGCGATCACCGAAGTGATCGCTTTTTTTATCAGCAAGTTAAAGCCTAGATGGTCATATCTTCGCTCAATGCCAATGGATTCGGTAAAATTTTCGCCAGTTGGCGGCAAAGCACAGACAATTGCGCGCTGTCATTTGGCATCAGGGTAATGTGACCAATCTTACGGCCTTCGCGCTCTGACTTGTTGTAGAGATGCAAATGCGCACCTTCCAGAGCAAGTACATCTGCAGATTTTGGATGCTGACCAATGATGTTCACCAAGACAGTTGGACGGATCACTTCAGTTGAACCTAAAGGCAAACCAGCCACCGCACGCACATGGTTTTCAAACTGCGAACATACGGCGCCTTCAATCGACCAGTGTCCCGAGTTATGCACGCGTGGTGCCATCTCGTTAGCATATAGGCCTTTGTCTGTCACAAACAGCTCAAGGGTCAGGACACCAACATAATTCAGATGATTCAGCAGGCGAGTGATATAGTCCTGCGCCACAGGCTGCAAATCTGCACTGTTTGGTGCAGGCACAATCGAGTGCGACAGGATCCCGTTATGATGATGGTTTTCTGCCAAAGGCCAGGTTTTGACATCGCCATTCTGACCACGCACTGCAATGATCGAGACTTCACGCGAGAAAGTCACGAAACTTTCAGCAATCAGTTCACCCGCAGGGCCCAATTCTGTCCAAGCCTGATCAATCTGATCGGCCGAACGTAAAACGAATTGGCCTTTGCCATCATAACCGCCACGTGAAGTTTTCAGTACGATCGGCAAACCCAGTTCAGCTACAGCAGCCTGTAAGCTTTCCAGTGAAGTGACCGCTTTGTACGGTGCAACCGGAATAGCCAGTTCATCAAACAAGGCTTTTTCAGACAAACGATGCTGGGCAATCGCTAAAGCTTGACGTGGCGGATGCAGTTGCTTGCTTTGTGTCAGTACATCAACATCTGCAAGGGGCGTGTTTTCAAACTCCAGACTAAATACATCTGCACTGCTGATAAAGTCTTGTAGACCGTTTTCAGCCTGGCTCGAAATCACCGGGCCCAAAGCAGCAGAAGGGCAGTCTGTGCTGGCTTCAAAAAATGTACATTGAATATTTAATGGAAGTGCCGCTTGCGCCATCATACGACCCAGCTGACCGCCACCAAAAATACCGATGGTTTTATCCATAATCTGTGTCTCGACTTAAGCTTGGCCTGGAATATTGTTGCTTGCCACTTTATCTGTTTGCGCTGCACGGAAATCTGCAACATTTTTTGCGATTTCTGGACGGGTCAAACCCAGAATTTGCGCGGCCATAATGGCAGCATTGGTGGCACCGGCAGGACCGATGGCCAAGGTACCAACCGCAATCCCAGCTGGCATTTGCACAATAGACAGCAATGAATCAACACCGTTTAAAATCGAAGATTTCACCGGTACACCCAAAACTGGAAGATCAGTTTTCGCCGCACACATACCCGGTAAATGCGCTGCACCACCTGCACCAGCAATAATCACCTGAATACCACGATCACGCGCTTGCTCAGCATATTCAAACAGGCGGTCTGGAGTACGATGTGCAGAAACAACTTCGGCTTCAAATGGGACACCAAGCTGCTTGAGCATATTGGCAGTGTGTTCGAGAGTTGCCCAATCTGATTGAGAACCCATGATAATACCTACGAGAGGAGTATCTTGTGCAGCAGCCGCATTCATTGCAAATTTTCCAGAGATTAAAGTGAGAAAAGATAAATCTCGACGAGAGAGCCAAGCTTGAATAGGAGTTGCCTATTATAGACTGAAAATTCAGCTTCATAAAATTTAACGGTCAAAGCAAGGCTCGATTTTTCTTATTTTTTTATCGAATTTTCAAAAACTGGAATAAAAATAGGGGAGTAGCCGCAGTTACAACTATTTAGGAACTGCGGAATACAAAATAGACACATCCACACAGACATAAAGCAGCCCAGAGATAATCCAGTTTAAAAGGCTGCTTAAACATAAAAATCATAAAAGGAACAAAGACCAGTAAGGTCACGACTTCCTGGGTGATTTTCATTTGACCGACTGCGAGTCCTTGCTGCGCCAGTAATTTGGTCGCCGGAATCATTAGGCTATATTCAAACAGGGCAATGGCCCAGCTGAATAAAATCGCTTGCCAGAGCGGTGCATCATGCGGCAAAAATTTTAAATGCCCATACCAGGCCAGGGTCATAAAACAGTTGGCAATTACCAGAAGAAATAAAGCCGGCAGCATTTGCATGCACTCTGCAAAAAAGTCGAACTTATTTTACGGTTTATTTGGCGAAAAGATATTGCATCGCTTTGAAATTTTCTTTGAATTTATCCGTGAAACAGGATTTAAAAAATCCCACAACAAGGCCAGAATTTTCACTATCTTTTCAGCTAAAGCCTTGCTATCGTTGCTTGCAAATTGAATAAATCATGACAACAGCACCAATATAAAGTGATGGGTCAGACAGGAACGGAGTAAAGTAGATGCATCTGCATATTTTGGGTATTTGTGGCACCTTTATGGGCTCGTTAGCGCTACTTGCACGCGATCTGGGCCACCAGGTAACAGGTTCAGACCTGAATGTGTATCCACCCATGTCGACCCAACTTGAAAATGCGGGCATCACTTTAATGCAGGGTTATGACCGCAGTCATTTACAGCCTCATCCGGATCTGGTGATCGTCGGCAATGCCATGAAGCGTGGTATTGATGCAGTCGAATATATGCTGAATGCAGGTCTGCCTTATATTTCAGGTCCGCAGTTCCTGGCTGATCATGTTCTGCAAGGTAAACACGTGCTGGGTGTCGCCGGAACACATGGTAAAACCACGACCACCACGATGCTGGCTTGGGTACTGGATCAAGCCGGTCTGGAGCCAGGTTTTCTGATTGGCGGTGTGCCATTGGGCTTTTCGGAAAGTGCGCGTCTCGGTGGTGGGAAATATTTCTGTGTCGAAGCCGATGAATACGATTCTGCTTTCTTCGACAAGCGTTCCAAGTTCGTGCATTACCATCCAAAAACCGCAATTTTAAATAACCTGGAATTTGACCATGCCGATATCTTTGATGATCTGGCCGCAATTCAAAAACAGTTTCATCATCTAGTTCGTACTATTCCAAGTGAAGGCCGGATTATCGCGCCGATTACTGAAAGCAATATTGATGAAGTGCTGGAGCAGGGCTGCTGGACGCCTGTAGTGCGCACCAGTCTAGATGCCAACGAAAAATCTGAACTTTATGCAGAACAATTGTCAGCAGATGGTTCACATTTCAAAGTCCTGCAACAGGGCGTAGTCAAAGGCGAAGTACAGTGGAATATGACTGGACAGCATTCGGTGGCGAATGCCTTGGCCACCATTGCCGCTGCTGAACATGTCGGCGTATCGCTTGAAACCGCCTGTGAAGCGCTGTCCAATTTTGGTGGTGTGAAACGCCGTATGGAACTATTAGGCACAGTCCGTGGTATCGAAGTTTATGATGACTTCGCCCATCATCCGACGGCGATTGATACGACCTTAGAAGGTGCGCGCAAACGTCTGGGTGAACGCAAACTCTGGGCGATTATTGAACCACGTTCCAATACTATGCGCATGGGCAGTCATAAAGATGGCTTAGCTCATTCAGCACGTCTGGCCGATGAAGTGATCTGGTATCAACCGGAAGGACTGGACTGGGATCTGCAACCGGTCATTGAGGCTGCGCCAAACAAGGCCAAAGTTGCACGCACACTGGATGACATCATTCAGACCGTGGTAGCAGAGGCAGGCGAGGGCGATGCCGTAGTAATTATGTCGAATGGTGGTTTTGGTGGTTTGCATCAGAAGCTGATTACTGTTTTACAAGCATAAAACAGATTTAAGTGAAGTGAAGAAGCCCGCCTAGCGGGCTTTTTTTAGCATATTAAAACGTTGATTGAGAAAAAGTGAACCGTTGTTCTGATCCTGCAATCCTATGATTTAAATATTGACCCAAATAGCAGATTTATCTCTGAACCCTCCCTGATGATCTTTTGTTGCAATCTGTACACAAGACTCATTGCAGCGCCATATCACTCAAGGCACAATCGAGAAGAACACAGGTATCTATAGGCCTGAAAGCCAGATCATAAATCAGCCCATCGCTGTCACTATATAAAAGCAATCGAGGCGTTCATTATTCTCGCTGAGTCAGGTCATTCTCATTCCTCATTCCATTAGGAGATGTGTCATGACAACGATGAAAGCGATGGTCTATTACGGCGCAAATGATATCCGCTTTGAAGACCGCCCAGTTCCCACCATTTTGCATCCCAGCGATGCCATCATTAAACTGGAAAAAGTTACCATCTGCGGTACCGACTTGGGTATCTGGAAAGGTAAAAACCCGGAAATTGAGCAGGAGGCTACGCGTAAAGAGGGCAGCTTTAAGGGACGTATTTTAGGTCACGAAGGTATTGGCATTGTGGAAGAAGTTGGTTCCGCCGTGCAAAACTTTAAAAAGGGCGACCGGGTGATTATTTCCTGTGTCAGCCGCTGCGGAACCTGTGAAAACTGCCAGAAACAGCTCTATGCCCATTGTCGCAATGAAGGCGGCTGGATCATGGGTTATATGATTGACGGCACCCATGCCGAATATGTACGTACGCCCTTTGCCGATACCTCACTCTATCATTTACCCGAAGGCCTGAACCAAGATGTGGCCGTATTCCTTTCAGATATCCTGCCAACTTCACATGAAATTGGCGTGCAATATGGCGATGTCAAACCGGCGACAATGTGGCGATTGTCGGAGCAGGACCAATCGGCATGAGCTGTCTGCTCACCGCACAGTTCTATTCACCTGCCAATATTATTATGGTGGATATGGATGATAACCGGCTGGAATTTGCCAAGACTGTCGGCGCAACACATACCATCAACTCTGCTAAAGAAGATGCCATTCAAAAGATCCTAGAGATTACCGATGGACGCGGGGTTGACTGTGCCATTGAAGCAGTAGGGGTAGAACCCACCTGGAATATTTGCCAGCATGTCGTGAAAGAGGGCGGGCATATTGCCAACGTCGGCGTACATGGTAAACCGGTAAGTTTTGAACTGAACAAACTCTGGATTAAAAACCTGACCATCACCACCGGTCTGGTGAATGCCAATACCACAGGGATGCTGCTGAAAACCTGCTGTTCCGGAAAATTGCCCCTAGAAAAACTGGCGACCCATCATTTTAAATTTGCCGATTTTGAAAAAGCCTATGATGTATTTAAACATGCCTCTGATGAGAAGGCCTTAAAAGTCATGATTGACATGAGCTAATCCACATCAGACAAAAAAAGTCCGCTATGCGGACTTTTTTATTTTCAGCTTTAATCCAGCAGATCAGAAATAGGGGACATAACCACGCTGCTTATAGCCTTTTGGCGATGCCAGACTGGCCTGATTTTCTTCCAGGCGATACAGCACTTTGAGGAACTCAGCAATTCCTGACTGCTGCAAGGCATGTGGATCAAATTGCTTCAAACCTAAACGTGAAAATAAAGAAGAAATTTCACTGTGTTTATGTACATATTTCATTGACCATTCCGAGAAATGGGACTGCTCTACCATTGCATCTGCAAAACGCAAGATATTGTGATGACGGGGATCCTGAGAAATGCTCTGAAATAAACTTTCTACTACTTCAGCCTGACCTTCAAGGCACTGGAAAAATTTGCCATGGGAATAATACAACACCCCATGAATTTGATGCTGAAGATTGAACTTCCGGGCAGTGGCCAAAATATCACTCAAATCTTGTAACAACTCTTGTTCAGATTCTATGCGTTCACTGGCATAGCAAAGCTGTAGCATCATGCCATCTCACTAGAGGGAAGAATTAAAAACACAATTTAATCAATAATTTTAAATTAAGTCGACTATTTTTTAAGCAAATATCCGTATTTGCTTACATGGTTTTCAGTTTGCATTTCTGGATTAAACTTTTAACAATAGTGCCTAAATTATTAAACGAATATTTTCATACACCTACCATGAACATGAGGATCACTTGATGTTAAAAGATCTGATTTTAACCCTTGCCTTGTTATGTGTGTGTTTTGTCCTGATGATCACTTTAAATAATTGGCAATTCAGCGCTCAAACCAATCTGCTGATCAGTTCAATTTTTATTAGCTGGACGATCTTGAAATTTGTTGGACATCGTATTTATTTTCATGCCAGTTACCTGCTGATCATGGCAATTTTAGTGATGCTGCAACAGTTTGAAGAAATTTTCTGGGCGATGACCGGGGTGATGGCAGGTTTCGGTTTATATACCCTGTTACAGGTTATATTGATTCCTGCCTTGAAAGAAAGACTCCATCTCTCTTTCGGGAAATCCCCTTGGATGGTTAAATAGTCGTTGCTGCGACATCGGCCAGACTTTGGTCACGTTTAAACATGACATCCACATAGGAACATTGTGGGATAATGGTTAAACTTTTTTCACGGGCAAAATCGACCAGTACATCCAGCATTTTTCGGGCAATACCGTGGCCACGCAGGGAATCATCGACCCAGGTATGATCGGCAATGATGACGGCATCACCCCGCCATTGATAAGTGATCTCGGCCAGGCGGCGTCCTTGATCTTCCATAAAAAATACACCACCACGTTTTGAATCTTGATATTTGATTTCCATACGAATCTGAACCTTTGTTGTCATTTTTAAATTATAAAACATCATTAAAGTGAGGCTCTCGCTCGAACACGGATTTGGCAAAAGGGCATTTTGGAATAATCCTGATGCCGTGTTCACGGGCAAAATTCACAGCGGCCTCGACCAGATAATACCCGACGTGCTGGCCGCGTAGACTGTCATCGACCCAGGTGTGTTCAATCACTAATTGATCTTCATTTACTCTTGAATAACTCATTTCTGCCAGACGTTTTTCATTTGGCTCTACAAACCATAAACCTCCATTGTCCTGTTGCTGATGCTCGATCAACATGCCGATCCTCTCCTTGTTTTTAAACCAGACTGACATATTTTTCCCTGCTCTATTGTTAGATTTCTTTTAAAGGATTGTGAATCTGTCCTTCTGACCAATACCGCATTTTGCTCAATAGGTTTAAACTGCCAGCCGGTTCCTTTTATCAGATGTTTATGTCCAGCTCTTCTTCCACCTCTTCGGTGACGCGTCAATGGGTCTGTGTGATTGCTTTAGCCTCTGCTGCCTTTATTTTCAATACCACCGAATTTATCCCGGTGGCGCTATTAAGTGATATTGGTACCAGTTTTGCCATGTCACCGACCCAAGTCGGGTGGATGCTGACAATTTATGCCTGGGTCGTGGCGCTGCTGTCTTTGCCAATGATGTTACTGACCAAAAATATTGAACGGCGCTTTCTGCTGATGATTTTATTTGCGGTGTTTATTTTCAGTCATGTGCTGTCCTATTTTGCCTGGAGCTTTAGCATTCTGGTGCTGAGCCGGATTGGTATTGCCGTGGCGCATGCGCTGTTCTGGTCAATTACGGCGTCGCTTGCTGTGCGGGTTGCGCCAAAGGGCAAAGAGTTTCAGGCACTGGGCTTATTGGCTACCGGTACCGCCATGGCGATGGTTCTGGGAATTCCCTTTGGCCGGATGGTCGGGGAGGCCTATGGCTGGCGCAATAGTTTTGCCTTGATTGGGATTGTGGCGAGCGTGGTGTGCGTATTGCTGGCCAAAACCTTGCCTTTATTGCCAAGTGTTAATTCAGGTTCACTCAGCAGTTTAAAAAGCTTGCTAAAACGTCCCAGCCTGATGCTGGTCTTTGCGCTTACCGTGCTTGTGATTAGTGCGCAATTTACCGCCTATAGTTATATTGAACCCTTTGCGCTGAATATTGCGCAATTCAGCTCTGCACAGATCACCAGCTTATTGCTGATTTATGGCGGTGCGGGCCTGATCGGGTCTTATGTATTTGGCCGCTTTGCACCGCATTTTCCCCGACTCACCATTCCGCTATTTACACTCGGGCTAGGGATCTCGCTGCTGTTATTGCTGCCCCTGTCTCAGGGTGTAATTCAGCTCAATAGCCTAACGTTAATCTGGGGCATCAGCATTATTGGGTTTAGTCTGGCCCTACAAGCCAAGACCTTAAATCTGGCTTCCGATGCGACTGATGTCGCCATGGCGATTTTTTCAGGTTTGTACAATGTCGGGATTGGCGGCGGTGCCTTACTCGGCGGTCTGGTAACGGCACATATCGGATTACATAGTATTGGCTGGGTAGGAGCAATCCTGGCCAGCTTGGGTTTTCTGATCAGCTTCTACCTGATTCAGCGTCCGGATTTCTTAGGTAAGAAAGCGCCTTGAAGCATGATTTTTGTAAATGAAATTGTAGTCTTAGCAAAAATCTGTCATGCTTGCTGCACATTGAGCTACCGCTCAAATAAAATTTAGTTTGAACAAGGGGAGTAGCCTCCTCCAAGCGTTTAAGAATGAAATTTCAATTTTTAAACGTGTCAGAATATCGTCATTACACTTTGCAAAAAGTCGGTATCTGAGCATCTTGAAGTCACACTTTATATAAAAAAGTGGAACAGTAAGATGTAGGCAAGACCTTGATCATGTTGTTATAGATGTTTTTCATCTGGCAACTGGTCAAGGTTTTTTTATGGCTAGTTGTCCGATGTGGAGAATTCACATGGAAACCATTGGTACACTCTGGCTGTATCTCGTCTTTTTCGCGATTGTCGCAGTCATGCTGATAATCGATTTTGTCGGCTTTAAGCATCAGCATGGTCAGGAAGTTAAAGTCCGTACTGCTGCCTACTGGAGTATTGCCTGGGTCAGTGTCGCGACTTTATTTGGTGGCGGCTTATGGCTGTATCTGGAGCAGACCGCAGGCACGGCAATTGCCAATGCTAAGGTCATGGAATACTTTGCCGGTTATCTGCTGGAAAAATCCCTGGCGATTGATAACGTCTTTGTCTGGCTGATGATCTTCGCGGCCTTCGCCATTCCACCCGCACTGCAACGCAAGCTGCTGTTATATGGCGTACTGGGTGCGATTGTGCTCAGAACTATCTTTATTTTTATTGGCGCGTGGTTCGTGCAGGAATTCTCCTGGATTCTATATATCTTCGGTGCGTTCCTGGTGTATACCGGCTTCAAATTCCTGCGTGGTCAGCATGAAGAAGACAGCAATATTGAAGATATGGCGATTCTAAAATGGCTGCGTAAACATATGCGTATTACCCCGCAACTTCAGGGCGACAAATTCTTTGTCCGTCAAAATGGTTTGCTCTGGGCAACGCCGTTGTTCCTGGTCCTGATCCTGGTTGAAGCCTCTGATGTCATCTTTGCCGTCGATTCTATTCCGGCTATTTTTGCCGTCACCACCGATCCCTTCATTGTCCTCACTGCAAACCTGATGGCGATTTTAGGCCTGCGCGCAATGTTCTTCCTGCTCTCGGGCGCAGCCTCAAAAATGCATTATCTGCCTTATGGCCTCGGGATCATTCTGGTCTTTATCGGCTTTAAGATGCTGATGCTAGATGTGTTCCATATGCCGATCTGGATTTCTTTGAGCTTTATTGTGATTGTCCTGACTGTGACCGCGATCTTGTCGATTCGTCATAGCAAGAAATATAACGAAACCACCCTGTAAAAAGTAATCATCAAAAAAGCCTGCATCAGCAGGCTTTTTTTTATTGTTCTATCAGGGATAATTTGGGCCATTTTTGCAAAAACTGTTTGCTCAGCATGCGTTGTTCGAACACGGCATAACTGACTAAATTCGGATTCCAACGCAGCTTTAACTCAAATAAATCTGCTAAACCGAAAGGGGCAATCAACTCCAACTCATCATCTTTCAGGCGCAGTGCCAAGGCCGTGACAGTTTCTGGCCATAATGACAGCGCATGACTAATTGAAGTTAAAGGCCCAATACTTTCATTTTGATTGGTACGATACCACTCATGTACAAAAGCTTGATTGATCACATCCCAACAAATCTCTGGAAAATAGTCTTTTAACTGATCTGCAAGTTGCTGTTCTATAGCGCGAGCCTGCTCATTTTCGTCATAGAAAATCACATCGACCTCCGTATGATTCATGTCATATTCCCAGCCATGTAAATGCGCCCAGATCACATGACGTAACACGCCCGCTGCGACATAAGCTTCAGAGTGCAATTGTGCTAACTGATGCAAGATGCGCATTAAGGTCGGCTGCGCACGCACGATCTGTTGAAATTGATCATGATAATTGGATGGGGTCATAAAAGAATCGGGATCACTATTTAAATATGAATGTTCATACAAACATGGCAATTTTTTCAGCTACAATCAATCGAAAAAATCAAAAAGCGTAGGTTTAAAATGTCTTCTGTAATTGCAACGACAGCGATCCGTGGTCGCTTCCTCGACATTCAGAATACAGTTGCCCAAGCACGTGATATACACGACCAAGTGCGATATGTAGAAGATGGTTTAATCATCATTCAAGAGGGTAAAATCCAGTGGTTTGGTCCTTGGCAAGAAGGGCAGTCACGACTTCCTATCAACGCTGAATTACAGCACTATCCAGATCAATTGATTGTTCCCGGGTTTATCGACACCCATATTCATTTCCCGCAAACCGAAATGATCGGGGCGTATGGTGAACAACTGCTGGAATGGTTAAATACCTATACATTCCCCACTGAAATCCAGTTCCAAGATGCATCCTATAGCGAAAAAATTGCCGAATTTTTCGTGCAGGAATTGCTTAAAAATGGCACCACGACTGCACTGGTCTTTTGTACTGTTCATCCTGAATCCGTAGATGCTTTATTTAATGCAGCAACCACGCGCAATATGCGTCTGATCGCAGGTAAAGTCCTGATGGATCGTCATGCTCCGGAAGCATTAACAGATACAGCAGAAACAGCTTATACAGATTCTAAAGCGCTGATTGAAAAGTGGCATGGACAGGGGCGGAACCTGTATGCGATTACTCCACGCTTTGCACCAACCTCAACACCTAAACAACTACAAAAAGCCGGACAGCTCAAAGCCGAATATCCGGATGTCTATGTACATACCCATTTAAGTGAAAATAAAAATGAAATTGCTTGGGTAAAAGAACTCTTTCCTGAACGTGAAGGTTATCTGGATGTTTATCATCATTATGGTTTAACCGGCAGCAAATCCGTTTTCGCGCATTGCGTGCATCTGGAAGATGAAGAGTGGGATTGTATGCATCAGACCGACTCAGCCATTGCTTTCTGTCCGACCTCAAATCTATTCCTGGGTAGTGGCTTATTTCCCCTGAAAAAAACCTGGGACAAAGGGGTCAAAGTCGGCTTAGGCACAGACATTGGAGCAGGAACATCATTTAATCAGCTGCAAACCCTGAATGAAGCCTATAAGGTGCAACAGTTGCAGGGTGAAAAACTTTCTGCCTTTGAAGCCTTATATCATGCCACTTTAGGCGGTGCCAAAGCCTTGAGTCTAGATGATCGCCTGGGGAACTTTAATATTGGCAAAGAAGCCGACTTTGTGGTGCTGAATCTCAATGCCACTGCCTTACAGCAGTTACGCCAGAGCAAAGCTAAAAATATTGAAGATGCATTTTTTGCACTGACCATGCTTGGTGATGACCGTAATATTGCAGCCACCTATGTCTATGGAGCAGCCGTTTATGTCAAAGCAGCATCCAGTGAATAAAACAAAAAAATCCCGCCGTCGCCAATACTTGATCCTGTCTGCAATGGCACTGGGCTGTGTTTTTTTATTGAAACGCGATTCAGCAGCGGCTAAAAAATGATTACATTTACAGCCAGCAAAACAGGTGCATCTCTGCTAGGGATGTATTAAAATTGCGACGTATTCAGGTGTTGCAGGTCAACACCTTTTTTATTTTGCTATTTTTACTTTTTAGGTATCTACCCATGACCGTTCAAATGAGCGTAATGATTTCCGCTGAAGAAATTCAAGCTAAAGTCAAAGAGCTTGGTGCTCAAATCAATGCACACTATGCCAATAGTGACAAAGAACTTGTGCTCATCGGTTTATTACGTGGTTCAGTGATTTTTATGGCTGATTTATGTCGTGTGATTTCAAAACCGCATGAATTGGATTTCATGACTGTGTCCAGTTATGGCGGTGGCACGGTATCGTCACGTGATGTAAAAATCCTGAAAGATTTAGACGGTGAAATCCGTGGTAAAGATGTGCTGGTGGTTGAAGATATTATTGACTCAGGCAACACCTTAAGCAAGGTACTCGAAATCCTGCAAACCCGTGAACCTAACTCGATTCAACTGTGTACTTTGGTAAGTAAACCATCGCGTCGTGAAATCGATTTGAAGGTCGAATTTATGGGCTTTGAGGTTGAAGATAAATTTATCGTGGGTTATGGCTTAGACTATGACCAGAAGTACCGTCACCTGCCATTTATTGGTGAAATCGGTCTTTAAAATCAGGTTAAAAAAAGTGGCATAAGCCACTTTTTTTATACTTCAAATAGAGAGAAAACCGGGAACAAAAAATAACATCTCGTTTCAGGATTCAACTTTTTATGATCCTGACTTTGTTTCAAGATGATTAAACAGATGTGAAAACAAAGACATGATAAGAAGGAGTATGCATATGTGGACAATTATTGTGGCGATCGTCATTGGTTTTGTAGCAGGTCTGATTGCACGTGCCATTCATCCTGGTAATGATAAGGCAGGTTTTATTATGACTACCTTACTGGGTATTGCCGGCTCCTTATTGGCGACTTTTGGTGGCCGTATGCTCGGTCTGTATTCGGCAGATTCCGCAGCAGGTCTGATTGCTTCCGTGATTGGTGCTGTGATTATTCTGTTTATTTATAATATGGTCACCAAACGCCGTACAGTCTAAACCATTCAGATGTTTCTGAGGTTGATTTGACGACCTGAATAAAAAAGCACCGGAAAGGTGCTTTTTTATATTGAGCGACTGATAGCTTTATTTAATTTTTTTATAAATTGAATTCTTTAAAGATCTGCTCAATCTGCTCTGCCGGATAGGCACCCATCACTTTAAAACCATTGGAAAAAATAATCGCAGGTGTCCCATTCACGCCCATAGACTGAGCCAGTTTTTTATTCCGTTCAATCGGATTGGCACAAGTTTTTTTCGATTTAGGTTGAATCCCTTGAGCAATCAGATCTTCCCATGCCTGAGCTGGATTAGACTCGCAATACACCTGTTTTGAAGGAGCCACCGACTGGGGTTTTAAAGGAAGAATAAAGGTATAAATCGTCAAATCATTCAGTTTTTTCAGCTCTAACTCAAGCTTTTTACAATACGGGCAATTTGGGTCAGAAAAGATGGCAATCTGACGTTTACCCGTACCTCTTACACTTTTTACAGCATCCTGAAGCGGTAATTTTTTCCAGTCGATACTATTTTGTTTCAGCATTAAATCACGGGTCAGATTATGTTGATCCTGAATCCGCAGCATCGGACCAGCAATCAGATGCTTGGCATCTTCATTCAGATAAACCACTTGGCCCTGCATGGAACCGCTATAGATACCTTTCATCTCGGTGGTCTGAATATTTTCAATTTTTAAATTGGGACTGTTTTTTGCCAAATTAGCTTGTACCGTATCAATATTGGCAAATGCAAAGCTTGAAATGAATGTACTTAAACTAATGATCAGTGTTTTTTTTAACATGAATGTTCTACATGAATTGGATAAGAATATGCTTCGATTCTAATCGCTCTGCTTTTAAATTTCTCAAACATTTATGTTACTGTTTATACCCAGTTAAATAAGCTCATCATGTTTCACGTGGAACACAATATATAAAGTTATACTTAACTCCAATATATCTAAAACCACATCATTATTCACATTAAATAATTGTTTTATATAATTAAAATATTTTAAATGATAAACATCTTACTAATTCAACCTTGACCGATTTTCTGTATCCATTCTAAACTGCAGACACTTTCTATTTTCCTCGCTACGCCCTGACATGGATTGGCCAAGGATCAACACTATAACGGCATTTTCATGACAATAACAACCAGCTGGCGACCGTTCTTGATGGTCAGCTTGGCTTTAATGATGGGAACGATTGGCACCGCTTTGGCCAGTCCGCTTTATCCGATTTATCAACAGCTCTGGCATTTGCTGCCCAGCCAGATCAGCTACATTTTTGTCGCCTATATGTTTGGCTGCCTCTCGACCTTGTTGTTTTTGGGCAGAACCAGTAACAGCATCGGGTTTTTACGAACCCTGCAAATTGGCCTGGCCCTGATCACGCTAGGTCTCATCATTTCCGTTTTTGCCCAGAATGCACTAATCCTCTCGATTGGCCGTTTTATTATTGGGATTGCCTCGGGCCTGATGACCACTTCTGCCATGATGGGTTTAATGCATACCATCCCAGAAAGCCATAAACACACTGCACCACAACTGATTTCAATCATTACTGCAATGGGTTTTGGTTTAGGACCCTTGGTCGGTGGCGTGATTGCGCAGTTTTCCGCTGCGCCTTTGGTAATGCCATATTTGCCGATTATTCTGGGTGCCGTGCTGTGTTTGATTGGCCTATTCTGGATTAAAGCACCCAAGTTTGAGGCACAGCCCTTTAGCATGGCGCCTAAACTGCAACGACCTGAATCGCAGTTTCATCTGGTGTTTATGATTATTGCAGTGACAGCTTTTAGTGCCTTTGCCGCCTTTAGCCTGTTTGCTTCCCTGTCACCATCCTTTGTCCGCAATATTTTACCTTGGCATGGTCCTTTGGTCAGTGGGCTGGCCATTACCAGTATTTTAGTCGTCTCAGTGATCGTGCAGTTTATGGCCAAAGCGGTCGCAGCGTCTAAATGTCTGAATATCGGCCTGATGATGATGTGCTTGAGCCTGATCATTTTAGCACTATGCATGTATTCGAAAATCAGCCTGCTATTTTTTATCAGTGATATTTGCTTTGGAATTGGCCATGGGTTTGCCCTGATGGGTGCTTTTGCACTGATTCATCAAATGACCAGCTTAGACAACCGTGCAGCCGTCATGTCGACCTATCTGTTTATTGCCTATCTGGGCACTATTGTCCCTATCATTGCTGTGGGTTATCTGGCCGATCACTGGGGGCTGGATTTCGCCGTAATCAGCTTTTGTATCACGATTAGTTTGCTGTGTTTTGCACTGTGGTGGGCGTATCAAAAATCTCGCTTACCAGCTTAAAAAAAGCCCTCAGTTGAGGGCTTTTTTGATGTTTATTAAATAATTATTTACCAATACAGAATGATCCAAAGATCTTGCCCAGCAGATCATCTGCACTAAAGTCACCCGTGATTTCGCCCAATGCATTTTGCGCCAGACGTAAGGACTCCGCTACCAACTCACCGGCGTTATACACCACCAGTTGTTCACGCGCCTCAGCCAGATAGAGCTGAGTGCGCTTCATTGCGTCTAAATGACGGGTACGTGCGATAAAGGTGTCTTCCTCAGGCTGGAAGCCTGCATGCGCTGTAATCGCCTCTATGAGCGCTTGAACACCGGTTTCCTGCTTGGCAGAGACTGCGATATGCCGAAAACCATTTAAATCGCCAATTATAGCTTCAGCACCGGTCAGGTCACATTTATTGCCAATCAGCATCAAACGTTTCGGTTCTATATGTTCAGCAAAATATTCTTGAGCGAGTTGCAGCGGATCCTCGCCCTGGCTTAAGTCATAGACCAAGAGCAATAAATCGGCCTGTTCAATTTCTTTAATCGCGCGGCGGATCCCTTCTTTTTCAACGATATCGCCGGTTTCACGCAAGCCTGCCGTATCGGTGAGGGTGATCGGCAAGCCATTTAAAGTAATCTTTTCATGCAGGACATCACGGGTGGTACCGGCAATATCGGTCACAATCGCGCGTTCAATTCCGGCCAGCGCATTCAGTAGAGAGGATTTACCGGCATTCGGTTTACCCGCAATTACGACTTGTAAGCCTTCACGTAGGAGCTGTCCCTGACGTGCGGATTGCTGTACTTGAGTGACGGCACTGGATACCTCATCCAGCAGATTTAAAATCTTGCCATCTGCGAGAAAATCAATTTCTTCTTCCGGGAAATCAATCGCAGCTTCCACATGCAAACGCAGGTGAATCAGCTGCTCAAGCACTGCATTGACTTTGGTCGAAAACGCCCCTTGCAGTGAACGTACCGCAGAACGTGCAGCCGCTTGCGAAGTTGCATCAATCAGGTCGGCAATCGCCTCGGCCTGCACCAGATCCAGCTTGCCATTCTCAAAAGCACGCATGGAAAACTCACCCGCTTTGGCAGCAGTGGCGCCCAGCTCCAGCAAACGGCCAAGCAGGGCATTCTGAATCACCGGACCACCATGGCCTTGCAGCTCTACGACATCTTCACCGGTAAACGAGTTTGGATTCGGGAAGCAGATCGCCAGTCCTTCATCCATGACTTCGCCGGCCGCATCATAGAACTGGCGGAAACCGGCAAAACGCGCTTTAGGCAGCGCTTTTTGTGTCAGTTGCTGGGCAATTTCATAGGATTTCGGACCTGACAGGCGAATCACCCCAACGCCGCCACGTCCTGGTGGAGTTGCAATCGCAGCAATAGTTGTGGTTCGGTTGAGCATAAAATTCACCTGCAAAGACTCAAAAGTACAGCCAAAAAAAATCCGCCTAAGATTACCATCTTAAGCGGATTTATTCAGCCTATCCGTACAACTTAGTTGACTGGAGTAGCCTCATCACGTTTCGCGCGATCTTTGGCAACAGACTTGTTAATCAAAGTTTGTTGCAGAATCGTGATCAAGTTGTTGACGATCCAGTACAGGACCAGGCCTGCCGGGAAGAACAACAAGAATACGGTAAAGATAATCGGCATAAACTTGAAGACTTTCGCCTGCATTGGATCAGTTGGTTGTGGATTTAACGACTGCTGGATATACATCGTCAAGCCCATCAACAACGGCAGAATGAACCAAGGATCCATTGAAGACAAATCCTGAATCCACAGCATCCATGGCGCATGACGCAGTTCCACAGATTCCATCAACACCCAGTACAAGGCCAGGAAAATCGGCATTTGTAATAACAGCGGTAAACAGCCGGCAAGCGGATTGACCTGTTCACGTTTGTACAATGCCATCATTTCTTGAGAGAAGCGCATGCGGTCTTCACCGAACTCTTCTTTCATGCGTTGCATTTCTGGCGCAATCACACGCATTTTCGCCATCGAGCGATAGCTCTTCGACGACAATGGCCACAGGATTACTTTTACCAGAACGGTCAACAGAATAATTGCCCAGCCCCAGTTACCTACCAGACCATGGAAGAACTCAAGACCGACAAATAGCAATTTCGCGATTGGCCATAACCAGCCATAATCAACGGTCTGGTTTAAACCCGCAGCCAAATCTTTCAGCTCTGACTGGATTTTTGGACCTGAATAGAAAGTCGCATCAATTTCAGCCACGGTACCTGCTGGTACATTAAACGTTGGTGAAGTAAAACCGATGATGTTCATGTTATCGGTTGATTTACGTGATTCAAGCTTGGCGCTATAAGCTTCGCCATTGCCTTGAGTCAACTTCAGCTGACCTGGAACCCATGCACTGACAAAGTAGTGCTGTACCATTGCCACCCAACCACCTGTCGCTTCAGTACTGACTTTTTCTTCAACAAAGTTGTCGAATTTAAGCTTGTTGTACTGCTCGTCCGGGGTACCCCATGCACCGCCCAGGAATGTTCCCAGCGTGAAGATTCCCTGATCAGATTTGCCTGGATCTTCCGAGTTATCGCGTTTGATCTGACCGAACATCTGACCTTGCCAGGTCTGGCCACTGCGGTTAACCACTTTGTGATTTACCACGACCGGATATTCACCTTCAGTGAAATTGAAGGTCTTGATAATCTCGATCCCGTCAGCGGTTTTAAACACTAGCGGTACAGACAATACTTTCAGGTTTTCACCATCTTTGGATTTGACTGTTTTCGCATCTGCCAGGGTATAAGCAGTTTTTTCCAGCTCATACATTGGACGGCCGTTACGGCTGCTGTCCGGTCCATTCAGACCGATCAGGCCCGACTGGGCGACATAAGTACGTTTCGCATCGCTTTCCAGCATGACGAAAGGTTCATCGCTGTCTTTGTTCTTGTCATGATTGAGTAATTCAATACGAACAATATCACCACCCTTCGGATTGATCCAAAGGTGATAAAGGTCAGTTTGTACTGAAATAAGCTGCTGACTTACAGGTGCTGTGGCATCCGTGGCTTGCTGTGCTGGCACATTTGCTTGTGGCAGATCAGAGGCAACTGTAGCCGTCTGACCATTTGGCAAATCTGCAGATACGTCATGCGAAACAACAGCAGTTTCCTGCTGGGGTTTTGTTTCAGCATTTCCATAATCTTTTTGCCACGCCAAAATGAGCAAATATGCGACAACAAACATGGCTCCGAGAATTGCAATCCTGGCCCATTGTTGCATATGTATTACCCCAAGTGGTGAGAGTGATTTTGGTTCAATAAACGATCACGAAAGGGTACAGCAACGTGAAGCGTTTGAGAATCTATTTGCTGAAATGAAATAAAACGAATCGCTTTTGAGGGAACAGGATCATATCCCGAGCCCCCCCACGGATGACAACGGCAAATACGTTTAGTAGCCAGCCACACTCCACGCCCAGCGCCATGCATCTGGACTGCTTCCAAGGAATATTGAGAACAAGTTGGAATATAACGACAGCGTGGTCCAAGAAGAGGACTAATCGCAATCTGATAGAAACGTATTAACCAATGTAGTAAACGTACCATTGGCCTACTCTACTTTTGTGGGGAGGGGGCTATTTTTGAATGCTTTTTGGCAAGACGGTTTAGTTTCTGCCAAGCAAATTGTAATTGCTGGTGCAATTCTACATTAGGCACTGCTTCAACACCCATTTTGGGCATGATTACAATGTCTAAGTCATCTAGTTGCTGTTGATGCAGGCGAAAACTTTCGCGAGCAAGTCGTTTTACTCTATTTCGTTCGTGTGCGCGGCGCACTTTCTTCTTAGCAACAACTAAACCCAAACGGCTATTTGGCAGTTCGGAAGGTTTTGCAAGAAATAAGAAATGGGGTTGATGCACTTTAAAAAGCGCACCATCAAAGACACCTTTATAATCGGCAGCACAGCGTAATCGCAACTCTGTGCCAAAACTATAAAGTCTTGTCATAACACCCAAAATCGTCTTAGCGTAACTGATTAAACAGTTAAGCTATGACGACCTTTTGCACGACGGCGAGCTAATACTTGACGACCAGCTTTAGTAGCCATACGAGCACGGAAACCATGAACACGCTTACGCTTTAATTCAGACGGTTGGAATGTACGTTTCATATTGAAACTCCAAAAAATGATCTTTCTATGAAGGTCCGCGATTTTAGTGCTCATTGCTTGAGCTGTCAATGCAAAAGCACTTTTCTTTTCAAATAAGATTAAAAAAGTACGAGATACTGGTTTTTTAGATATCAGTTGGAAAAATGACTGATTTATAGTTAATCACAGTTTAAGTTATTGTTAATAATAAATATATAACTTATAAACAACTCTATCAACAAAGTTATCCACAATTTATCCAAGGTTTGAATTTGAGTTGCTGTTTTAAATTTAAATTTGAAGTTTTCTGAGTTATCCACAAAAATCCTGGATCTTATAAGTAAATTCAAATTTATAAATTTAAATTTATTACTATTAGGGAGCACTTTTTCTATGGATAATCCACTTTTTACTTATTTAAACATAAACTTATATTGTGGATAAAACTGTTGTTATTAATTTTATACTTTGTGGATAACTTTGTGCTATATTTTATCCACAGCTTGCGGATAAACTTATCCACACCGGGTTTTAAGTTTAAATTTATGCGTGTTGATTCCTTTTTACACAGTTTCTGCGGGAATTGCCATGACAGATGTGGATAACTTGGTTAGAATGGCGACCCGCTTTTGGTCGCGGTGATGTTTTTTGAATGAACAATGGAATGAATAGGGGATTCACATGCTTTGGACGGACTGCTTAAATCGCCTGCGACAAGAGCTCTCTGGAAATGTCTTTACCATGTGGATTAGACCATTGGTGGCAGAAGAGCTCACAGACACTCTCAAATTATATGCACCTAATCCTTACTGGACGCGTTACATTCAAGAGCATCATCTGGAACTGATTACGATTCTGGCAGAACAGTTGTCTGAAGGACGGGTACGCAAGGTCGAAATTTTAGTCGATTCCCGTCCCGGTGCGATTTTATCGGCCAGTGAACAGCCCGCGACCACCACGGCAGCTTTGACCTCAACCCCGATGCCAGTATCAAAACCGAAAAAAGAAAAAGAAGAGACGGCTAAAAATAGCCGCAAACGTCAGTTAAACCCGTTATTTACCTTCTCGCTGTTTGTGGAAGGCCGTTCCAATCAGATGGCGGCTGAAACCTGCCGCAAGGTATTGACCCAGCTGGGTGCTTCACAGCACAACCCGTTATTTTTATATGGACCAACCGGTTTGGGTAAAACCCACTTGATGCAGGCCGTAGGCAATGCACTGCTGCAAGCCAAGCCGAATGCCCGTGTGATGTACATGACTGCAGAAAGCTTTGTACAGGATTTTGTCAGTTCCTTGCAGCAAGGCAAAGTGGAAGAGTTCAAGAAAAACTGCCGTTCGCTGGATTTGTTGCTGGTGGATGACATCCATTTGCTGGCCGGCAAAGAAGCCAGTCTGGTAGAGTTTTTCTACACCTTCAATGCGCTTTTAGATGAATCCAAGCAGATTATCCTGACCTCGGATCGTTATCCAAAAGAGCTGACAGAGCTGGATCCACGTCTGGTTTCACGCTTTTCCTGGGGCTTGTCGGTGGGTGTGGAACCTCCCGATATCGAAACCCGAATTGAAATTCTGCTGAAAAAAGCCGAAAGCAACCAGGTCGATTTACCACGTAACTGCGCCCTGTTTATTGCCCAGCAGGTGGTGGCCAATGTGCGTGAACTGGAAGGTGCATTGAACAAGGTGGTGGCGATCTCTCGTTTTAAAGGCACACCGATCGATCTGGATGTAGTACGTGAATCCCTGAAAGATGTACTGGCGATTCGTGCCCGGACCATCAGTACGGAAAATATTCAGCGCGTGGTCAGCGAATATTTCCGCATTCCCTTGAAAGAGATTGTCGGCCCGAAACGTACCCGAATTTATGCCCGTCCACGTCAGTTGGCGATGGGGTTGGCACGTGAGCTGACCGGTGACAGTTTCCCGGAAATTGGCATGGCCTTTGGCGGCCGTGATCACAGTACCGTGATGCATGCCTGCGAGAAAGTACAGAGCCTGCGTGAGGAAGATCCGATCTTTAACGAAGACTATAAAAACCTGCAACGTCTGTTGCAAAGTTGACCTAAATCGCTCAAATTCTATTCTTGCTATGCGGCTGCTTTTGCCGCATAGTAAACCGTTAAAAATTCACTTTTTCTATATTAATCTTCAGCTTTAGAGGAATGCACCGTGCGTTTAAAAATCGCGAAAGAAAGCTTACTGAATGTTCTCTCACATGTCGTAGGAGCGGTTGAACGTCGCCATACCTTGAATATCTTATCTAACCTGAAAATTCAGGTGACTGCGCAAGCATTGACGGTGACCGGTTCTGACCTGGAAGTTGAGCTGGTGGCCAGTACCGCGCTGGCTGAAGGTGCATGTTTGCAGGCCGGGGAGACCACGGTTCCTGCGCGTAAGCTGATTGATATCTGTAAGTCACTTCCTGCCGCCGCATTGGTGGATCTGCATATTACTGAAGATCAGCGCTGCATTCTCAAATCAGGTAACAGCCGTTTTGTGCTGGGCACCTTGCCGGCTGATGATTATCCGTTACTGAATACTGAAAACACCCAAGGCACGCAAGTAACGGTGACCCAGCGTGAACTGAAGCGTTTATTCGAGAAAACTGCCTTTGCCATGGCTGTGCAGGATGTGCGTTTTTACCTGACCGGTACCTTGCTGGAAATTGATGCCAATCAGCTGCGTGCTGTGACCACCGATGGCCATCGTCTGGCGCTTTGTGAAACTGTTGCACAATCCACTGCAACCCAGCCTATTCAAGCGATTGTGCCACGTAAAGCGGTTGCAGAATTACAGCGTTTATTGAGCGTTGAAGATGAACAGTTATCCTTGTTGATTGGTCGTGAACTGTTAAACGTGACCATCAACATGCCAAGCCGTGACAAGGAACAGGCTGACATTACCGTACGTTTTACCACCAAACTGATTGATGGTAAATTCCCGGATTATCGCCGTGTGATTCCACGTGGTGGCGACAAAGTGGTAATGATCGCGCATGATGTGTTCAAGCAGTCTTTGCAGCGTGTGGCGATTTTAAGTAATGAAAAGCTGCGTGGTGTATTTCTAAATTTCAATGCTGATTCTTTGCAACTTCGCGCCAATAACCCAGAGCAGGATGAAGCCATTGAAGATTTGGCGATTCAATATGCAGATTCACCACTAGAGATGTCGTTCAATGCACAGTATCTGATTGAAGTGCTGGGTGTACTGGATGGCGATGATGTATCGATGACCATGACTGAAGCCAACCAGTCGGTCCTGGTACAGGATCCGGCACATACCGATCAAACTTATGTCGTCATGCCGATGCGTGTTTAAGCTGCGGCTCTTGATACTCATATAAGACATGCATATTACGCGTTTACATATTGAGCGTGTACGGAATTTAAAGACGGTTGCTCTCCACGGATTGCAGCCGTTTAATGTTTTTTATGGCCAAAATGGTTCAGGTAAAACCTCGATTTTAGAGGCGATTCATTTACTGGCTGCCGGTCGTTCTTTCCGTACCCATATCCCCAAAAATTATATCCAGCATGGCGCACAGGACGCGATTGTGTTCGCGCAATCTGCGACTGAAAAAATTGGCATGCAAAAAATGGCCAGCGGGGAGCAGCTGATCAAGGTCAATGGTGATCTGGTGGCAACTCAGGGGCAATTGGCCAAACTGTTACCCTTGCAGCTGATTGACCCGCAAAGCACCGATATTATTGATCATGGAGCCAAACCACGACGTCAATTGCTTGACTGGTTAATGTTCCACGTGGAACCAGAGTTTTATCATGCTTGGCAATATTATTCCCGTGCGCTGAAACAGCGCAACAGTCTGCTCAAAAGCAAACGCTTTCTCAGCCTGTCAGATCTAGAACCGTGGAACCAGATGCTCAGTGAATATGGTGAAATTTTACATTCGCAACGTGTCGGGATCGTAGAACAATGGAAGCCATTTTTTGAAAATGATCTGAAACAGTTATTACCTGACCTGCAAGTCAGTCTGGAATACAGCCCGGGCTTTCATAGTGAAACCGGCCTGCTAAATGACCTGACCAACCAGCATGAAAAAGACTGTGAGCGACGCTATACCGAATATGGTCCACATCGCGCAGATTTGCGGTTAAAGACCCCGATGGGTGATGCCGATGTGATCCTGTCGCGCGGACAGAAAAAGCTGCTGATGATCGCACTAAAACTGTCGCAAATCGCAATGCTCCATTCTTGTAATAAGGAAACTGTGGTATTATTAGATGATGTGACAGCAGAATTAGATTTAACCGCACAACAACGTTTAATTGAGCGATTGAGCCAACTTGGTAGTCAAGTTTTTATTACCACCTTAGACCATGAATCAGTACAAAAGCACTTACATGATTTGTCTATCTCATATCAGTTATTCAGTGTTGAAAACGGTACAGTTCAAGTTGTGCAATAATATTTTTTGAGTTTTACCCATCTTTGGATAGACCTATTTTTCACTAGGGAGAAACCATGAGTTCAGAAGATCAAGCTGCTTCTCAAACAGAACAAACCATTGAAAAGGCTTATGATTCCTCTAGCATCAAGGTATTACGTGGTTTAGACGCAGTCCGTAAGCGTCCGGGCATGTACATTGGTGATACAGACGATGGTACAGGCCTGCACCACATGGTGTTTGAAGTAGTCGACAACTCGATTGATGAAGCCTTGGCAGGCCACTGTGATGAAATTATAGTGACGATCCATGAAGATGAATCGGTTTCAGTTTCTGATAATGGTCGTGGTATTCCGACCGACATTCACCCTGAAGAAGGTGTGTCTGCAGCAGAGGTGATTTTAACCATTCTGCATGCCGGTGGTAAGTTCGACGACAACAGTTATAAAGTGTCTGGCGGTCTGCATGGTGTCGGTGTTTCCGTAGTCAACGCACTGTCTGAAAAACTCGAATTGACCATTCACCGTGCCGGTAAAATTCATGAACAAGAATACCGTCATGGCGATTCTCAATATCCATTAAAAGTAGTGGGCGATACCGATAGAACCGGTACTCGTGTCCGTTTCTGGCCAAGTGCCGAGACTTTTAGTCAGACCATTTTTAATGTTGATATTTTGGCGCGTCGTTTGCGTGAACTGTCGTTCCTGAACGCAGGTGTGCGTATTGTGCTGCGTGACGAACGCATTAATGCCGAGCATGTCTTTGATTATGAAGGTGGTCTGTCTGAGTTCGTTAAATATATTAACGAAGGCAAAACTCACCTGAATGATATTTTCCATTTCACTGCTGCACAGGCCGATAACGGTATTACGGTAGAAGTCGCATTGCAGTGGAATGATTCTTATCAGGAAAATGTACGTTGCTTTACCAACAACATCCCGCAAAAGGATGGTGGTACGCATTTGGCCGGTTTCCGTGCTGCGTTGACCCGTGGTTTAAACAACTACATGGACAGCGAAAATATCCTGAAAAAGGAAAAAGTTGCGGTATCGGGTGATGATGCGCGTGAAGGCCTGACTGCCATCGTGTCAGTCAAAGTACCTGATCCAAAATTCTCTTCACAGACCAAAGAAAAACTGGTGTCGAGTGAAGTGAAAACGGCTGTTGAACAGGCCATGAACAAGGCATTTTCTGAATATTTATTGGAAAATCCACAAGCAGCCAAAGCGATTGCTGGCAAGATCATTGATGCAGCACGTGCGCGTGATGCAGCGCGTAAAGCACGCGAAATGACACGTCGTAAGAGTGCGCTGGATATTGCCGGTCTTCCAGGTAAACTGGCCGATTGTCAGGAAAAAGATCCAGCTTTGTCTGAACTGTACCTGGTCGAGGGTGATTCTGCAGGTGGTTCAGCCAAGCAAGGTCGTAACCGTAAAATGCAGGCGATTTTACCGCTGAAAGGTAAGATCCTGAACGTGGAACGTGCCCGTTTTGACCGCATGATTTCCTCTGCTGAAGTTGGTACGCTGATTACCGCACTCGGCTGTGGTATTGGTCGTGAGGAATATAATCCGGACAAACTGCGTTATCATAAAATCATCATCATGACCGATGCTGACGTCGATGGTTCACACATCCGTACGCTGCTGTTGACCTTCTTCTTCCGTCAAATGCCAGAACTTGTGGAACGTGGTCATATCTATATTGCCCAGCCACCACTGTACAAGCTGAAAAAAGGCAAGCAGGAACAGTACATCAAGGACAATGATGCACTGGAAACTTACCTAATTTCGAATGCGATTGATGAGCTGGAACTGCATATCAGTGCAGAAGCACCTGCGATTCGTGGTGAAGCACTGGCGAATGTGATTGCTGATTATCAGACTTCCCAGAAGAGCTTGGCACGTTTGACCCAGCGTTATCCTGCGAGTCTGCTTGATGCACTACTTTCACTGGAAGGTTTTAAGCTGGATCAGCTGGAAGACAAAACCTATGTGGAAACATGGGGTGAGAATCTGCGTGCAGCGATTGAAGCCATTCAGCCAACATTACGTCCAGAATTAACCCTGGAGCGTTTTGAAAAAGAACTGGCAGATGGTCAAAAAACTGCAAGCTGGTTGCCACGTATCACGATCTATGTACATAACTTGCCACATAGCTACCTGTTAGACTCAGTACTGTTAGGTTCAAGTGAATATGCACGTTTATTAAAGAATTCAAAGAGCTGGTTTAGTCTGCTTGAAGATGGTGCATATTTGCAAAAAGGCGAACGCAAGATTCAGGTCAGCAATTTCCATCAGGTTTGGCAACATATCTTGCAGGACTCACGTCGTGGCATGATGATCCAGCGCTATAAAGGTCTGGGCGAGATGAATGCGGAACAGTTATGGGAAACCACCATGGATCCAGACAACCGTAACATGCTGCAAGTGACAGTTACCGATGCGATTGAAGCGGATCGTATGTTCTCTTGCTTGATGGGCGATGACGTAGAACCACGTCGTGCTTTCATTGAAGAAAATGCCTTGAATGCAGATATTGATGCATAACCCTTCAGGATAAAATCAGATATAAAAAAGCGCCTTTCGAGGCGCTTTTTTTAGACCAATTTTTTTACTCATATCCTGTGAGCTAGGCAAAATAAAGTAATTTTGGACCGATTTTTAGATATGGAACGGGTTCATTTAGGTTTTAAAAA
This sequence comes from Acinetobacter lwoffii, assembly GCF_024129715.1. Taxonomy (GTDB): domain Bacteria; phylum Pseudomonadota; class Gammaproteobacteria; order Pseudomonadales; family Moraxellaceae; genus Acinetobacter; species Acinetobacter lwoffii_U. The sequence goes on along the minus strand of NZ_JAMXXM010000019.1, from coordinate 16,609 downwards.
GCCAAGTTGAGTAAGCCAAATCGACTCTAAGAAAGGGTTTATGTATAGAGATTACCAACTCGGGAGAATACCTGAAATCTGGAGTGAATCTATCGTTATAAAAATGATCTGCATCAGAACTTCTAAAATAATTTTTGAATAGGAAAGTGAGGTAGAAAGACGTTCTTTATACGATGAGAAGTTTGCATGCAGTTCACGACACTAGGTGAAAACTGGATCAGTCAAAGTGGTATTTAAAGATGCGTGTAATAAAAACAGATCGAATACTTTAGGTGGATTCGACTAAAAAATAATAAATCGCTTATTCAGAAGATCCAATATCTCAAAAATAAATAAAAAGCTGCTAAAACTAAATTTTAAATTTTCAATAGCTTATAAGAAACTTGGTCTAATACGCTAAATAATACGTGAATAATATTGCTTCAAGCATCTAGAAAGCCTGATCAGAGATGTGGATAACTCTAAAGTTATCCATAATTTTTATGTGAATAAGATAGTATTTTTCCGCAAGCTTTAATCCACGTATTAATTCTTTATTTTAAATTCAAATTTGAAATCGATTATCTTGTGGATAAGTGTTTTTAAATTTAAAATAGCATTTTAAATTTAAAGCTATATTTGGCGATATATTGCTAGTATGACCAGACTATTCCTTGGATTGGCTTTAAAATAGAAAATTATTATAAATTAAATACTTGTAAATATAGTGTAGTTTCTCTAATCATTACCGTGGAACATATTGTTAACTAAAAACTCAAGATGTAGCTAAACTACATAATTGATTTAATAATCAAGTGAACTTTCATTTTTATTTAAAATCATACTTTTATCGATTTTTGCTTAACTTTTTTATTTCTCATTTTTGAGTTATTTCTTGATTTCATTATTGAAAATCGGGCATTTCTTTTATTACTCGATAGAAAAGAGGGAGGGAGTCGCTGAAATGATATTGATTAGGAACAAGAAAAAGAGGATTGATAAAATGACGATGAAAAATAAAAAAGCGCCTGACGGCGCTTTTTTTTAATCATATTTATGGTGTTAGAATGACTTTACGACAGTCTTCTTCCTTTTTATCAAAAATACGGTAACCTTCCGCAGCATCTTCCAGTTTCATGCGATGGGTAATAATCAGATCTGGAGACAGATCTCCATTTTCAATATGTTCTAGCAACTGCGGCAAGTAATTATGCACATGGGTTTGTCCCATTTTAAAGGTCAAACCTTTGTCAAAGGCATCACCAAACAGGAAGCCATGAATTGGACCGGCATAAACTCCAGGTACACTCACCACACCGCCGCGACGGACCGCTGCAATACATTGTCTTAGCGCTGAACCACTCGAACCTTCTAATTTCAGGTTGGTCATTACGGTTTCCAGCATGCTACCTTTGGCTTCAAAACCGACCGCATCAATGACGGCATCGACTCCACGATAACCCGTGGTATTTTGAATGATAAATTCAGCGGCATCGACTTCATCAAAATTGACGGGAATTACCCCATAGGTTTGATGCGCGAAACGCAAACGGTAAGGGTGGTGATCGACCATAAATATCTGCTCGGCACCGAGCATCCGCGCGCAGGCAGCAGCCAGCAGACCGACCGGGCCAGCACCATAAATCGCCACACTGGAACCTCGACCGACTTGGGCATTATTCACTGCTTGCCACGCAGTTGGCAGAATATCGGTCAGGAATAATACTTTTTCATCAGGCAGGGAACCCGGCACCTTAAATGGTCCGACATTGCCTTTGGGGATCCGTACATATTCAGCCTGACCACCCGGTATACCCCCATACAGATGGCTAAAGCCAAATAAAGCTGCCCCTGGTGGGATCTGTTTTTTATTGAGAATTGCACCACGACCGGTATTGGTATTTTCACAGGCAGCCATGAGTTCATGTTCACAGAAAAAACAGTGACCGCATGCAATCACAAAGGGAATAATCACCCGGTCACCTTTTTTGACTTCGGTTACTTCTGGGCCGACTTCTTCTACAATTCCCATAAATTCATGGCCGAAAATATCACCGTCTTCAGTGGCCGGGATTTTTCCCCGGTATAAATGCAGATCTGAGCCACAGATGGCGGTGGCTGTCACCCTTAAAATAACGTCATCTGGTTCCTGAATCACTGGATCTGGAACGGATTCAACTCGTACATCCCGAGCACCATGATAGGTAAGAGCACGCATGCGGATTTCCTCTCTCTAGTTCAACATTAAACAGACTCGTAGCAAGGCTGCCAAAAATTAAAAAACACTTGTATTAGAGCCTTAGGAGGAAACAGTGTGCTGTAAATTAATGTATGAAATAAGGCATTCAACTGTTTAAAAAATAAACTTATATAGGGTTTACGTAATTCGTGACCTTATGTGTCGAATGAATAGAAAAGAACGGGATTAAAGAAACATCTAGAACTAGATGAAAAAAATACAGGTGCAAAAATGGAAGAGAAAACATTAAAAATAGTGAATAAAAAAGAGATGAACAACGTTGGTCATTCATCTCTTATCTTAAATCTTACTAAAAGAGCTTTAGAACGTCTGTTCCAGACTTTCCAGTTCCATCATCAGTTCTAGCATTTGCTCTTCGGCTGTTTCCAGTTTGGCTTTTAGCTCGGTTTGCTCATTCATCAGTTTCAGCAAATCATTTTTACGTGATGCTTCGTATAAAGCACTGTCACCCAGCAGGTTTTCAATTTCAATCAGTCGTGGCTGTAGTTTGGCCATCTGTGCTTCGCATTTTTCAATATTCTTGCGAATCGGACGACTTAGTTCCCGCTGGCGAGCAGCTTCCTTACGTTGTGCTTCCTTGTCCAGTTTGGAAATAGTCGGTTTGACTTCGACTTGGGATTTCACCGGTTCTGCTGGCTTTTGCCCATTTTTAATCATCTCAATACGGGCTTGGCGTAACCAGTCAGCATAGGCAGTAAGATCACCATCAAACTCACGGCATTGACCATTATGTACCAGTAGCAGTTCATCACAGACGCTGGCGATGAGCTGACGTTCATGCGAAACTAGAACTACCGCGCCCTGAAAATCTTGTAAAGCCATAGTCAGTGCATGACGCATATCCAGGTCTAAATGGTTGGTCGGCTCATCCAGAATCAGTACATTCGGACGCTGCCAAACAATCAGTGCTAGGGCCAAACGTGCACGTTCACCGCCTGAGAAGCTTTCGCTTGGCGTATCCATACGTTCGCCACTAAAACCGAAACTACCCAAGAAGGAGCGTAGACTGGCTTCACTGATTTTTTTATCTGCGATACGTGCCAGCTGTAACATTGGGCTGGCATTACCATCCAGTGCATCCATTTGATGTTGGGCAAAATAACCAATATTCAGTAATTCTGAATCTTTCCGCAGACCCTGAATCAGTTTCAGGTCACCGACCAGCGATTTAATCAGCGTGGATTTACCGGCACCATTCATCCCAAGCAAACCGATCCGGCTGTTTGGCGTGATCTGTAAATTTACATTGGTGACAATCAGCTTGTCGCCATAACCAATATCGGCATGTTCCAGTTGCAATAACGGCGAACTCATTTTGGTCGGTTCACGGAAACTGAAGGTAAATGGCGTATCGACATGGGCTGCAGATAGTTCCTGCATTCGTTCCAGCTGTTTGATCCGGCTCTGTGCCTGTTTGGCTTTGGTCGCTTGCGCTTTAAAACGGTCAATATATTTTTGCAGGTGCGCGCGGGTTTCCAGCTGCTTTTCATACGCCTGTTGCTGCTGCGCTAAACGCTCACTACGGGTGCGCTCAAAAGTCGAATAGTTACCGGTATATAAAATCAGTTCCTGATTTTCGATATGTAAAATGTGATCGGTAATCGCATCGAGGAAGTCCCGGTCATGCGAAATCAGTACCAGCGTACCTTCATAGGCTTTCAGCCAGTCTTCGAGCCAGAGAATTGCGTCCAAGTCCAGATGGTTGGTTGGTTCATCGAGGAGCAGTAAGTCTGATCGGCTCATCAGGGTACGTGCCAGATTCAAACGCATACGCCAGCCACCGGAAAAACTTGAAACATCTAGTTGTGATTGATGTTCAAAGAAGCCCAGACCAGCCATCAGTTGTGAAGCTTTGGCAGGAGCAGAATAACCTGAAATTTCATCAAAACGGCCATATAAATGAGCCAGTTCTGCATCATCCAGTTGATCCGGTTGATCGAGTTTCTGCTGAATATCCCAGTATTCTTCATCGCCCGACAAGACGAAATCAATGGCTTTCATATTCAGTGCTTTGATTTCCTGAGCCATATGCGCTACGGTCCATACCGCAGGTCGGGTCAGCGAACCGGTGTCCGATTCCATGCCGCCGAGCAAGGCTGAAAACAGGGTTGATTTTCCAGCACCATTGACACCGGTTAGGCCAATTTTCCATCCTGGGTGTAACTGCATCGACGCTTTTTGAAATAAAACACGTCCACCGCGACGTATAGATAACTGGTCTAACTGAATCATTGAGAAATCAAAGCTAAGAAATAAGATGCGCCTATTCTAAAGGAAAGCCCTGTGAAAATGAAAAATCTTACCGTTTTTGCTGAAATGAGTGTGCTTTTCACCTCTGTCAATTGATCTAGGGTGGACGCATAAGTTGAGTAAAAGCTCTATTTTATGCATGAACAGTGGTTTATAGTTCAGGCTGATCGAGTAAAAAATACCATAGAGTCAAATAAAAATGAAAAAGGGATGTTTAATTTTGTCGGCACTGGGTCTTTTGGTGTCGACTTCAACTCAAGCCAGAGTGAATGTCTGTGTTTTTGATTTGCTGGGAAAATCTGGTGAGTCTTATAAGCTGCTGGAGGAATGGGCGCTGGCAGCAAAAGGTTGGGGTGCCGAAATTCAGCTAAACGCCTATCAGGATGAAGCCAAAGTCGATCAGGATGTCAAAGCAGGAAAATGTGATGCTTTCTATATGACTTCGATGCGTGCCCGCGCCTATAATAAATTTGCCGGATCGATTGATGCAATTGGCGGCGTGCCGAATAATGACATTGCCATGAAAGCCATCAGCTATGTACTGGATAAACGCAATAGCAAACGCCTGATCACCCAGATTGGCAAAGAAAAATTCGAAGTGGCGGGTATTGGTCAGATTGGCCCAGCCTATATTTTTGTTCGTGATCGTACTCTAAATAAACTGGAACAGGTCAAAGGCAAGAAATTTGCCGTGCTGCATTATGACTATGCGCAAAAAATCATGGTCGACCGGATTGAAGCCGTACCGGTCATGTCGGAAATTTCCAATTTTATTCGCAAGTTTAATCAGGGCGAAGTGGATATTGTCGCTGCACCGGCTTATGCATTTAAACCGCTGGAATTACAGAAAGGACTAGGCCGTCAAGGCGCAATGATTAATTTTCCGGTAATTAATGTCACTGCCGATCTGATTATTCGTCAGGAAAAGTTCCCGGCAAGCTTTGCCGCGCAATCCCGAAACTGGTTTGTAAAACAGTTACCGCGCAGCTTTGCCATGGTCAAGCGTATGGAAGCTGAGATTCCAAGCAAATATATTTTGAATCTAAGCCGTGAAGACCGCGTGGCCTATCAAAAGATTTTGCGTGATGGGCGGATCGATTTAACCCGGCAGGGGATTTATGATCAGGGCATGATGAATGTATTGAAACGCGCGCGTTGTACAGTTGAACGAACCAATTTTGAGTGTTCGATTGGTGGTGAATAAATCTGAAATCATGTATATCTTTGTAACTATATCTGGGTAAATGTAATTATAAGAAAGCAGTTTTAAATATTAAGATATTGATATTTAAATATATATTTAAAAATAATCTATGCAAATAATACTGATTTATCTTTATAGGCCAAAATGCCGGTTTTAAATGGAGTAAATGCTCTATTTTTTTTAATTAAACTTGCTTAATATTTGTCCCGTGTACGGACACTCAGCGAATAACAAGATTTCAAAGGATAACTACAATGAAAAAAACACTCTTATCATTGGCTGCATTCTCTGCATTTGGTTTTGCAAGTGCGGCGCATGCAGAAAAAGTCGATATCTGTGTGTTTGACTTACTGGGTAAATCCGGTGAGTCTTTCCAGATGGCGCAAGAATGGGCACTGGCTGCAAAAGGCTGGGGCGCAGAAATCAATCTGATTGCCCGTCAGGATGAAGCGGTTGCCGACAATGACTTTAAGGCCGGTAAATGTGATGGTGTGTTTATGACAGCCATGCGTGCCCGTCAATACAATAAATTTGCCGGTTCTATTGATGCACTGGGCGGTGCACCAAGTAATGCCATTGCCCAGCGTGCGATCAGTTTTGCTCTGGACAAACGTAATGCAGCGAAAATGGTCAGTAATATGGGCGGCAAAAAATACGAAATTGCCGGTATTTCACCGTTGGGTTCAGCATTTATTTTTGTTCGTGACAAGAATATCAATTCGATTGAAAAAGCCGCAGGGAAGAAATTCGCCGTACTCGGCTATGACGATGCCCAGAAAATCATGGTACAGCGCGTCGGTGCGCAGGCAGTGATCTCCGATGTTTCTAACTTTGTCGCCAAATTTAACAATGGTCAGGTGGATATGGTCGGTGCACCTGCTTATGCCTACAAGCCATTAGAAATCTATAAAGGTCTGGGTAATAACGGCGCAATGTTTAATTTCCCGGTACTGCATGTCACCTCTGATTTTGTGATTCGTCCGGAAAAATTCCCCGCAGGTTTTGGACAGAAATCGCGTGACTGGTTTATCAAAAACCTGCCAAAGAGCATGGGGATGATCAGCCGTCTGGAAGCGGGTATTCCGTCGAAATATAAAATGAATCTGAGCGCTGAAGATAAAACCAAGTATCAGAAAATGTTACGTGATGGCCGGATGGATATGACCAAACGCGGAATCTATGATGCCAGCATGATGTCGGTCTTAAAACGTGCACGCTGTTCTGTCGATAAGGCCAACTTTGAATGTTCAATTGCTGGCGAATAATCTGATTTTTAAAGAAAAAAGCTTAGATTGATCTAGGCTTTTTTTATGGCTGATCCAGGTCAGATCTGCCATTGTGCAGCGAATAAAATAGCTTAAGCTTGATTAACTATTAAATTCGCATGTTTTATATAAAAAACAATCACATGTGACTAAAAGTGCAATAACAAAAACAAGCGATAAGGAAATGAGGATGATCCATAGAGGATGGAAAGCACTGGCATTGGCTACGGCGACACTGGCTGTTTCAGGTCTGGCGCAAGCTAAACAGGTGATTTGCGTATTTGATCTGGTTGGTAAAAACGGTGATGTCTATAGTGTGATGAAAGACTATCAGTTGGCGGCCAAAAATTGGGGTGCAGATGTCGAACTGCGGGTGAATACCAATGAAGCGGTGGTTGCAGAAGATTTTAAAGCTGGAAAATGTGACGGCATTAGTGTGACCGGGATGCGTGGCCGTCAGTTCAATAATTTTACCGGTTCACTCGATGCTATTGGCGCGATTCCAGATCTGAATCTGGCAGTTAAAGTCATGCAGGGCTTGGCCAGTCCCACCTTCGCCAAACATATGCTGCAAGGTAAATATGAGGTAGTCGGTGTCATTCCTGTGGGTGATGCTTTCCTGCTGGTGAACGACCGCAGTATTAATACCGTTGCTAAAGCCGCTGGTAAAAAAATTGCCGTACTTGATTATGATGAAGCACAAAAAATCATGGTTCAGCAGATCGGTGCACAGGCGGTGAGTGCCGATGTCACCAATTTTGGTGCCAAGTTTAACAATGGCCAGGTGGATATTATTGGTGCACCAGCAGCAGTATTTAAACCGCTGGAATTACATAAAGGTTTGGGTAACAAAGGCGCGATTGTGAATTATCCGGTGTTGCAGGTCACAGGCAATATCATTATCCGTCCAGATAAATTTCCGGCAGGTTACGGACAAAAATCACGTGAATGGGTGAGAAGTCAGTTACCGCGTGCCTTTGGTATTTTGGGGAAAATGAAAGCGGACATTCCAGCAAAATACTGGATGGATATTCCTGCTGCAGACAAATCGGGTTACCAGAAAATGATGCGGAATTCCCGAATTGACCTGACCAAACGCGGTGTTTATGACAAACGTATGATGAAATTGTTATGGCAATTCCGCTGCAAACAGAACCCGAAAAACTTTGAATGTGCCTTACAGGATGAGAACTACAAATAATCCTGATAAAATTACTCTGATTTGACTTTTAATCTGTGCAGACTGACCATATATTGAGTGTGCTATACTTAAATATGGTCTTTTCTTTTTAAAGACATTCCATTCAACAGAGGAATCCGCCATGAATGCCCAAGCGCTTGTGCTCACCGACAATGCCGCAAATAAAGTACGCCAGTTGCGTGACAGTGAAGGTAACCAAGACTTAATGCTCCGTGTCTATGTGACCGGTGGCGGCTGTTCAGGTTTCTCTTATGGCTTTAACTTTGCAGAAAGCCAGAATGAAGATGATGCAGAGTTTGCCAATGGCGATGTTAAAGTCCTGGTCGATTCATTGAGTTATCAATATCTGGTCGGTTCGGTGGTAGATTATTTAGAAGGTCTGGAAGGTTCACGTTTTGTGGTACAAAACCCGAATGCGACCACGACCTGTGGTTGTGGATCTTCATTCTCGATCTAAATCCATGCACAAAAAAAAAGTCCTCTCAATGAGGACTTTTTTATATCTGGAAGAACGTTTAGCTATCCAGTTTTACCGCTTCAAGCAGGTCAAAGATCACGGTAGTGACATCCTGACTCAACTCGCGGTTATTGAAAATTTCATAGGCGCTAATGGTAATGTCGGTATCGCTTGGCAACAGACGCTGTTCTTCTTCGATCAGGTCATTGATCGGTAATAAGGTCTGTTTGATTTCCAGATGCAGAATATCTTTATATTCCAGATTTTCATCGTCGATTTCAATCAGTTGTTCATTGAAATAAGGCAGCAAAATCGAATGAAGATAGGGTTGGATGTCCTCGATATCAAAGATTTCGATATCACGGGTTTCATCAATCGTACTAATGTGGTCATTTACTTCAATTAAAATATGGTAGTAACTCACACGAATCTCCAAAGATGGCCTGAACAATGTAGCCAATCACAATAACATGAAATCAGAATAGAGTGTTTTTTATAATACTTATACACTTAAATTAATTAGGGAACTCAAGCTGATCACTTAACGGTTATAAAGCAAGGTCTTGTCTGCAGGTCGCAGCTGGAAGTGTTGCAGATTCTGTTTACCCAGCACCGGATACATCAGTGCTTCCGGGTCATTATGGTGATACAGCCCCAAGGCATGTCCGAGTTCATGTGCCAGAGTCAGACGGAGATCATCTTCTGCATCAAACTGATAGACATGAATTTGATCACCCATAAACACGCCTTTATGAAATTCGCGGGCAGGGAAACGCTGTTGGGCTTGAATGATATTCTGCTGATGGTTTTGCAGACCATGTTGATGCATGGAAACATTCATATTAAAGGAACTTTGCTGTTCCTGAAGGTACTGAAGTTCCCGTTGAAAACTTTCCGATTTGCGCTGTAAAGCCAAAACCTCATATTCAATCTGCTCATGTTCATAAGCAGATAAATTTGGCTGACGGCGTTGTTGCTGTAAGGCCTGAAATTCACTATTCATCTGATCTCTTTGCTGGATCAGGCGTTGCTGCTGACTTTCCAGATGCTGATGGGATGCTTCCAGATTTTTGACCTGACGTTGATACTTGGCGTCATCTGCCAGCAACTGTTTTTCGACTTTCTTCAAGGCATCATAGTCTTGCTGGCGTTGATCATAGATCAGGTGAATACTCAGCCTGGCATTTTCATCATAGACCATCAAATCATCACGATTGCTTCCCTGATGCCAGATTTCGATCGCTTCCTTGCTCAGTTGAATGACTTGATCTTTACTTAGTCCAAAGCCTGAATCGACCTGATCAATTCGGAAACGTAAGCGTGTATCCAAAGGATGCGTCAAGCGATCAGCCAGCGAGTTATAGCGCAGTTGAGGATGGGTTTGGGCCTGCATATGTAGATAGGCAGACATGATCAATCCCACTACGAGCAGACAGAGCAGAAGACGCATATTTTTTATTTAAATGTCTATTTTTTAAAAATATAGCTTAATTTTAATGCCTTTCCCATGCTTATTTGCATCATCCTTCAGCTTTTGGATAAAGCCCTAATTCGGCCAAAGCCTGCTGCAAAATTTCAAGGCGGATCGCCGGATCTATACCATTTTGCATCTGCATATTGAGTGAAAATGCCACGATTTCAGCCTGCGGTGTTTCAACCCAGCCGGTGAGCCAGCCGACTTGCGGTTCCACATCCATGCCCCAACCGGATTTGACATATAGTCGATAAGCTTTCCGCTCCTGTAAAAATAACATGGCTTTGACTTGTTGCTGGACTTGAGGATCAAAGGCCAGTTGCTCTCGGGCCAACGCAGAAACAAATTGGACTTCCTGTTTTGGAGTAACTTTCAAAGGGCCTACCAACCAGAAGTTATCGACCTGTTGACCAATCTGATGATTACCAAATTGGATGCGTTGTACTTCCTGTTGCATCAATTCAAGGCCAATGCGACGTGCCAGTTCCTGATACACGGGTACAGCAGAAGCTTGCATGGCTTCGCCGAGAGTCATGTCTTTTTCCCAGGCTGCAAAACTGCGTTTCTTGCCATCCCATTTAAAAATTTCATTGGTTGTGGCTTTGCCATGTTGCAGGCCAATCAGGGCATTGAGCATTTTAAAAGTAGAGGCGGGAACATATTCGGTATCTGCACGGCTTAAATCATTACCATAAACCTGTATCTGTTGACCACGCTGAATCACTAGAACACCCGCGCTTTGCGCCTGATCAAATAATTGGGCAATGGCTTGAGTCGATTGAGTCGAAGTGCTTTGAGATAGGAGAGATGAAACGGGCAGGCTACACGCTGTCAGGCCCAAGCAACTAAGTAAAGGCAGCAAAATCAGAATTTTCATGGGTTCAGGGTATTTTAATGTTGGATTTAACTTAAACAGCTTTTCCTGAAAATACGATCAAATTTTAGTAATTTTTATTTTATTCTTTTAAGTCGAGACATAAAAAAACCGCGCTTTCGCGCGGTTTTTTCAGTTAAAGCGACAAATTATTTTTTGTCATCTTTCACTTCAGTGAACTCAGCATCTACAACGCCGTCGTCCGCTTTTTGAGATTGACCTTCGCCGCCTTGGAATGCATTCGGGTCAAAACCTTGCGCACCGCCTTGGCCTTGAGCAGCTTCATATGCACGTTGTGTAATTGGCATGATGATATTTTGCAGCGCTTCAGTTTTCGCTTTGATGTCTTCAACGTCATTTTCTTTAGTTGCAGCTTCAAGCTCAGAAACCGCCGTTTCAACAGCAGTTTTTTCGTCAGCTGTTACTTGTTCACCAAGATCTTTCACTGCTTTTTGTGAAGAAGCAACTAAAGCATCCGCTTCGTTACGAGCTTTTGCAAGCTCTTCAAACTTACGGTCTTCTTCAGCATTTGCTTCAGCATCTTTGATCATTGCTTCGATTTCAGCATCAGACAAACCTGAGTTTGCTTTAATCTGGATCGATTGCTCTTTACCAGTGCTCTTGTCTTTCGCAGATACTTTCAAGATACCATCAGCATTGATGTCGAAAGATACTTCAATTTGTGGCACACCACGTGGCGCAGGTGGAATGTCACCTAACTGGAAGTTACCCAACAGTTTGTTTTGCTGCGCCATTTTACGTTCACCTTGGTAAACTGAAATGTCTACAGCAGGCTGGTTGTCCGCAGCAGTTGAGAATACTTGAGATTTCTTCGCAGGAATCGTGGTGTTTTTCTCGATGATTGCAGTCAACACGCCGCCCATGGTTTCAATACCAAGTGTCAACGGAGTTACGTCAAGTAGAAGTACGTCAGTTTTGTCACCTGAAAGTACCGCACCTTGAATCGCAGCACCCATTGCGACTGCTTCGTCAGGGTTTACGTCTTTACGTGGCTCTTTACCGAAGAATTCTTGAACCTTCTGTTGAACCATTGGCATACGAGACTGACCGCCCACCAGGATGACGTCAGAGATGTCAGAAGTCGAAAGACCTGCATCTTTAAGTGCAATACGGCAAGGCTCAATCGTACGCGCAACCAGGTCAGCAACCAGACCTTCAAGTTTTGCACGTGTTACGTTGATCACTAAGTGTTTAGGACCAGTCGCATCAGCAGTGATGTATGGAAGGTTGATTTCAGTTGCATTTGAAGATGAAAGTTCGATCTTCGCTTTCTCAGCAGCTTCTTTTAAACGCTGTAACGCCAGTGGATCTTGTTTCAGGTTAAAGTTTTGTTCTTTCTTGAACTCTTCAACCAGGAACTCGATTAACGCGTTATCGAAGTCTTCACCACCTAGGAATGTGTCACCGTTAGTCGACAATACTTCGATTTGCTGGTCACCATCAAGGTCAGCAATTTCAATGATTGAAACGTCGAAAGTACCACCACCCAAGTCATAAACCGCGATTTTACGATCGCCTTCTTTCTTGTCCATACCAAACGCAAGTGCCGCAGCAGTTGGCTCGTTGATGATACGTTTAACTTCTAAACCTGCAATTTTACCTGCATCTTTAGTTGCTTGACGCTGTGCATCGTTGAAGTAAGCAGGAACAGTAATAACAGCTTCAGTTACGGTTTCGCCCAGGTAATCTTCAGCAGTTTTCTTCATCTTTTTCAAGATTTCAGCAGAAACCTGTTGTGGCGCCAATTTTTTGTCGTTGACATCAACCCAAGCATCACCGTTGTCAGCTTTGATGATTTTGTAAGGAACCAGACCGATATCTTTTTGTACCGCTTGGTCTTCATAACGACGACCGATCAAACGTTTGATCGCGAACAATGTATTTTTCGGATTCGTTACTGCTTGACGCTTTGCAGATTGACCTACCAGAATTTCGCCATCTTTATAGGCAATAATAGATGGAGTGGTACGCGCGCCTTCAGCGTTTTCGATTACTTTAACTTTGTCGCCTTCAAGTACTGCAACACATGAGTTTGTAGTACCTAAGTCAATACCAATGATTTTAGCCATTTGGATGTTTCCTCTAAAATTTTTTTGTGATTTACACTTGTTATCCGATATGAGAGCCGTTCGATTTTTTTCAAGTAAAATTTTTGAAAAATTTCACAAACTCCCGAATTTATTTGGCTTAAGCGCCGACCATCACCATGGCAGGACGCAATAAGCGACTGTTAAGCGTGTAGCCTTTTTGCAAAACAGTCCCAATTTCATTTGCTTTGGCATTTGGATCAATCCCGACTGCCTGATGCAGGTCAGCATTGAAACCGTTGTTGGTATCCACTGCCACAACCCCAAATTTCTCCAAGGTATGCAATAAAGATTTAAGGGTCAGTTCAACACCTTCACGCAATGGTGTTTGCTCTTCACCTGCAGCCACAATGGCACGTTCCAGATTGTCGACTGTTTCTAGAAGCTCTTTAGAGAACTTTTCCAGAACTGTATCTTTATGCTTTTCAGATTCACGCTGAATACGTTCAACACTCTTTTGTGCTTCATAAACTGCATTGGCGGTACGGGCTTTTTCTAACTTTAAATCACCTTCAAGCTGCGCAATCTGCTCTTGTAAAGACTCAACGGAAACTTCAGCCTGCTCGGTTTCAGCTTGAGTTTGCGCTGTATCTTGTTCCGCTTGCTCTTGCTCAAGTTGTTGAGCTTGCTCGTTTTGCTCAGTCGCCATTGATTTACTCCGTTTAAATGGGTTCTTAAACATGTACAGTCCTTAGGCCTCAGTGTTCACTGCGTTTATGCTGAACTGCCATGGTTGTGAAGTTCTTGATTACCTAAAGAAATCGGGGCAGGGTGTAAAAATTCAAGCGTCGACCCAGATTAAATTTAAGATTTATACAAAATACTGAATCCAGCGGACAGTAGAACGAGCTATTCAGAACATAACAGCAGGATGGGATGAGAATAAAATACACGGGCATCAGCAGCGATGAATCCGGATTTTGAGCTAAATAGATTTAATTCTTGACTAAATCCAAGATTTAATTATCTGAAAATAAATATAAAAAATTAATAATCGTATTTTTGAATCAAATTAATAATTTTAATCTGTTTTAAATATGGGTAAAAAAATTGCATCATACTTTTATTAACAGCGACCTTGTTCAGAGTAGAGAGCCGAACCGGGTTGCTGTTGCTCTATTTTAAAGTTGCTTTTTTCAAGCTGAGCATCCCCAAAACTCAGCTTTTTTTTGCCTGTTTATTTATTAGACATAAAAACGATTAATATCTAAGCAATAAAGTCTTTCACAATAGATGAACTTTTGATTAATATTTATTCCAGATTCTATCGCTGTAGTTTCTTCTTATTTTGAAATGTGTTTTCGTGGCTTATCCTGTTCTCTAGATAAGCCTTTTTTTTGCCTAGAATTTACCGATTTTGAATTTGTTTGAATCAGTTGTCTCTATTTTAGCGTTATGTAAGATAAAACTTACAGCTTGGATAGTGAATGTCGGCTTCATTAGAGCAAGTTGATCCGATAGGATTCTGATAGGATAATTTATGTAGAGAACAGGATGTTCTGGTTGAATTGCTGAGAAGCATAAGCGAAGTGGAAGTTCGTTTAACATAACCCTCTGCAAAGGCCCTAAAGAAATTTTCTTTAGGGCCTTTGTCTATCTGCAAGCTATCTTTTTCATTAAAAAAAGCCCAGTCTGGGCTTTTAATAGAGAAGAGGATTCAAGCCTTAATCACGACGATCGCGTGAACGTTGTTCCTGATGACGTCGGTTGTCATTCCAGCGTTGATTAGAATGGTTTTTCTGGACTTTTTTACTGCGCTGATCTGTTACACGTTTACGCTCCAGATCCTGACGACGCTTGCGTTCTGCTTCTGCCTGTTTTTGCCGTTGCGTCATGATATTTTTACGTTGCTGTTCATGGCGCTGCCGTTCCAGTTGGCTTTTACGTCGATCCAGCTCTAACTGTCTTTTACGGTCCTGCTCCCAATTGCGACGCTGTAATTCCTGTTTACGCCGATCCAGTTCAATGCGTTTGCGTTGCTGTTCATATTCCCAGCGTTGCCGCTCATAGCGACGATCTTGTTCATAACGCCGGTCCAGTTCATAGCGACGGTCATAACGCTGATCATAGCGGCCGTCATAATAGCCACCATCTTCAGGAAATGCGACGCAGCCTACAGCTAAAAATGCAGTCGCCAAAGACAAAGCTATAATTTTGTTAGCCATAGGCATCCTCCCGATTTGCAATAAAAAATATACTTAAGCTTGCAAAAGTACGTCAAAAATAACCTTTAAACGGTCAACGACATCTTTTATAAATGAGGGTAACGTATCGGGTAGAAGCTATATGTACATTGATATTAAGACTTATATAAGAATATGGTCACTGAAACGCTAATCGTGTAGAAACTATGAAGAATTAAGAGAATAAGGACTAAAATTAATGACTGTGAATCCTCCGGTTCTGAAAAGTGTAATGGAAAAAGGACAAGGGACGGCAGCGCGTATGCTGGACCGCTTACCTGGCATTGCACAGGAAGCATTGGTCAAGGCCTTGGATTATCCTCATGTCTATCCTGATTTAGATCCATTGGTTAAATGCCTGATGGCCATCCAGATAAAACAGGGGCATAGCAGTTTTATCAGTGAGGATCTGGCACATTCGCGCGCACTGTTTGATGCACGCATGAAAGCGATCGGTGCTAAACCAACTACTGTCAAAGTCATCGAAGAGCTGCGCCTGCCTTTGCAAAGTGGCAGCATCTTTGCACGGCATTATCATCCAGCTCCACAAAAGAAGTTGCCGATGGTGATTTTTTATCATGGCGGTGCATTTATGGTGGGCGGTCTGGACAGCCATGATGAATTCTGTCGCTTGCTGGCAGTACATGCCAAAGTACAGGTGCTAAGCGTGGCTTATCCGCTGACGCCAGAATTTAGCCCCTTGCAGATGGTACAAGTCTGTGAAGATGCCTTGGCGTGGGCACATCAGCATAGCAATCAGCTAAAAGTCTATAAAAGCCGGATTGCCGTGGCAGGAGACAGTGCGGGCGGAAATCTGGCTACTGTCGTGGCACAGCGCAGTGCAGGAAAATCTTATGCCGCACGAGCACAGCTTTTGCTTTATCCGGCGGTCGACTTTAAAAGCCGCCATCCTTCTTTCTATGCCTATAAAGATGGATTGGTGCTTTCGGAGCAGGATATTGATCTGGTGACCTTCATGTATGCCCAAACCCATCAGATTGAACTGGATGACCCGCTGATTTCGCCGACCTATGGAGAGCTGAAAAACTTGCCGCCGAGCTATGTGATTACCGCACGGCATGATGTCCTGCATGATGAAGGTGCAATCTATGCACATAAATTACGTCAGAATGGCGTGAGTGTTCATTATCATGAATATACCGATCAGGCACATGGTTTTATTAACCTGACGCCGATCTCTCGCCGTGCCAAAAAATATGTGATTGAGATCAGCAAAAACTTCCGCAAATTCTGGGATAAAAATAGGGTCTGTTGACATTTACTGTTCATAATTAACCCTATAAAGGTAGCCATAAAAATATACAGGCTAAAGCAACAGAACTTTGATAATTTC
>NZ_JAMXXM010000018.1:0-51090 GCF_024129715.1 Acinetobacter lwoffii | reverse complement strand
GATTTGATAAGCTTGCACGAAATTACCAGTCTATGATTTACATTGCTTGCATATTTATTTGGTGTAAAGCCAAATGAGGACACGCCCTAATATCCGCTTTTACATATTTGTAAATTCTAAAGTTGTTCGCCGTTGATTTGTATCGAAGAGATTTATGCAAAGCAGATAGTAAGCCTCTATTGTTCGCATTATAGAAATCTAGCGAAAGCTCAATATTGCGGATCTTCATTCTGAAAATTTCTGCACCGTATTGTTTCTCAAGTAGATCAGCAATCATCAGCAAGTCGGCTTTACTTTTGATGTCGTGAAGACGGACGGTAAAGATTAAGCCATCTTGATTGATATCACTCTCATCATGTTTCACATAATGCTTTTTCCCTGTCTTCATAGTTAGAAAGCTTTTAATATAGCTTCGGGCATTAGGCTTATGTGCGAAACTACAACGGCTTGGATCTACTTCAAAAGAAAGATCAAGCCAATCGATAACGGCTTTGATTTGGATTGGCTTAAAATGAATTGAATAACCGTTTTCCTGAAGCTCAGTATTTTTAAAGTCCATGTGTTTTTCAAAACTATAGCTAGAAATGCTGCTGTAAATTTCAGCTTCAATGGTTTCCGCAACATCAGCATTGATTTCTAAACGCCGTTGGTAAGCATCTAAGAAAGTATGAAGTTCGGTCGTTCCTGTTCTTTCTGAAAATGTTAAAGGTCTTCCTGATGAGTTCTGAAGCATATCCATCACAAGAAAGTTAAATAGCTTATCACCCTCGATATTGATTGCTCGTTCATCGCATGTTGCCATTGCTTCATAGAAGGATTCAAAGAGAATATTGCAGTATTGGTCTTGATTCATAGTTATTCCATGTTGCTCAACGGCGTATCTTTGAGCCGAGGAGACTTATTTGTAGCGGATCAGATGGAAAAGGGGATGCTTAGCATCCCCTTTGTTATTGGTTTGTTTGACAGGGCTTAGCTGACTTTCAATTGTTTTTGGAATTCATCGGTAACTTGTTTGGGATGAATATAGATACCAGTACTGATTTCTAGGTAATAAGCAATCATTTCACTTAAGGTCATGATGTCTTTAGCGTTGCTGAGATCATATTCATGAGTGATTTGAGCAATGGTATTTGTGACTTCAGAGCTAATAAGTGTATCTAGTACATCGACCGCAAGGGCTGTAGAGCCATCTTTCATGATGACTTCTGTTTTACTTAATGAACTCATGCTTTAACGTCCTGTTGTAACGAAGTAATTTTCAATGGCTGTATTAATCAGTACAGCCTCCTGACCCTGAAAAATTAAAAAGTAGGTTGTAGAAGCTGTGGATTCATATTTGTGAAGAATCTCATTGTCTTCTAACAATTCAGCCGACTGCTCATGAGAAATAATAGAAGACAGCATTAGATAATTTCTCCGTTATCTACTGGATGGTCTTCTACATCGGTAATATGATATTGACCGCTCTCAAGTCCCTGTTGAAAGTGATATTCAATGAAGTAGTGAACTGCATGCTTAATTCCATGTACTGTAGTGAGATCAAATAAGCTTTGACCCTCATTCAGTAATGAGTTCAGTGTGTTTTGAACCAATGTATCTTTGAGCTGAGTCATTGTTTGTGTCATTTTTTCCATGTTGTATGTTCCTTGTTTGGCTCATTTGGTTTTGTTGAAATGAGCATTTACGAAAGCTGTAAGAACAGCAGTTGAGTATCGTCTCTCGCCGTTGATGACTTTGACATTGAGTTTGTATCCATCTTGATGTCGGTACTGAGAGGGATTAATCATCAGATACCTATACCAAGCCTTTTGAGAGCGTAGAGGTAGCCATTGGGCTAAAAACCTTGCGGCTTCCCAAGTTGTAAAAAATTCGTTTTGCATTACTGTTTTGATTCAAGCCATTCAATTAGGTCAGCAGTACGCCATGCGCTAACACGCTCGCTCAAGCGTACAGGTGCGGGCATCTCGCCTTTACGGACTAAGTCATAGATGGTCGAGCGACCAAAAGGAAGTAAGCCTTCATTTGCAGGTCGAGCTTTAATCGTTCGCGTTGTACCGTCTTTAGATTTGTAAATTCGAGCTTTATGTTCGGCGGTCGTGGCAAGTTCTGAAATTCGCCAGAATTCACGTTGTAGTAAACGCTGATTAGTATGTTTAATACAGGCAGACATGGTATTTCTCCGTAACAGTTGAGAGTATCTCGTTGTGTTACGAAGATTAAAAAAATGAAGGGTAACAAGCATCCCAATTAGGATTAATAGAATCCTAATTGGGATAATGAATTATTTTTTTGTTTGGATTAGATGGTTCTCTACAGCATTGTTTGCTTGAGCAAAGACATTCTTAACTGTTTTATCTCGTAATCTAAGCTTTTCTAAATCAACAGCTTTTGCCATTAAATCATAAAGACTATTTTGAGATAGATCACCATATCGTTCAGATTTATCCAAGCCTACAAGAATGCTACCTATGATCCTTAATAGTTTTGTGTTTTCTAACTTAATTGATCGATCACTTTGAGCATCCTGTAAACTTTCGGCATTGAAAAGACTTTCAAAATTTTGTTTTTCAATCAAAAAATCGAAACTATTGTATAACTGAGCATAAAATTCAATATCCAAAAAATCTAGGTCTGTTGGTAGATTTCTTAAGAGTGTGTAAGTTTCATCATTGATAGTTACATAGCTAATAGTAATAGGCTTCCCTTGAAGTAGTGAAACCACATCTTGATTGGTAATGTCATCTAAAGGTTCAACAAGTCCACGGAAAGGTTTAACAGAATCAACATAGTAGCCTTTGATTAAATTGGTATTTGAATCGATAGAGTTTCTTACGATAAAACCGCTATGCTTTAAATAAATTTTGATCTCTTTTGATGAATAAGCATCAATGAAATCATTCATATCAAATGATTTATGATTGGTGAGCCTTTGCTGTACGTCTTTAAAGGTTAAATATTTCATTTAGATTAAGCCGCGCTATATTGAGTAAATTTGATTAAGTTTCCGTCATTTGCAGGTTTAAATACTGATACGTCTCCACCTTGACGTAAAGTATCCAAATAGTCAGCCCACAACTGCATCAGCTCACGTCTACGGCGTAAAAACTTAGTACGGTTGTAAGCAGTACCATTGGGATCACGTACCGTATGAGCTAATTGATGCTCAATAATATCTACTCGATATTCAAGCTCTTCACCTAAGATTGTGCGCGCCGTTGCTCGGAAGCCATGCGCCGTGTGTTTACCTTTATAGCCCAGTCTATTGAGTGCTTGACGAATCGTATCCTCACTCATGCTTTCATGAGATGACTTCACACTAGGAAAGACAAATTCTGAAGTTGTCCGCATATCTTCAAGCTGTTTCAAAATGTCAAAAGCCTGACGAGAGAGGGGAACAATATGTTCTTGGTGAGTTTTGGATGCACGAAAGCAAAGACGCTGATTCTCAAAATCGACGTGCTCCCACAGCAATTCACGGATCTCATTAGGACGTTGATAGATATATGCTGAAAGCTTCAATGCAAGCTCTGTTCTTAATCGTGCACGAGGACTCTCCGCATGATATCGCCAAATCTTTTGGAGCAGTGTTTTAAGCTCTGATTCGCTTACTACGGCGTTATGATTACCTTTAATAGGCTTAAGGTAGGGTGATGTCATAAGCTGGGTTATACGTGATCAGACGGCGTTTAAATGGAAGCTTTAAAACCATGCCCATAATAGATTTGACACGGCGAGCAGACTCAAGAGCACCACGCTCTACAAGGCTATTCGTTACATCACGCTCAAGTTGTTCGACACTTAAATCAGTCACAGGTAATTTGCCAATAAACGGCAAAATATCACGGTTGAGTTTACGGATTGTTTCTCGGTCTATTTTGCCTTCAAGCTCACGAATCTTGAGCCACTCAAGGGCAAACTTTTCAAAGGTATTCTCAAGCTTCGCTCTTAGTTCATCTCGATGGTGATTACGTTCCTCTGCGGGATCAATACCATCGGCAAGCATACGCTTTACTTCATCACGTTTTAGACGTGCTTTCTCTAGGGTGACTTCATCATAGACACCCAAAGCTAAGGTATTTCGTTTTTGACTGATTGGACGGCGGTAATCTAAACGCCAATATTTTGAGCCGTTCTTATGAATGAAAAGATATAGTCCACCACCATCAGCATGCTTATTACTGCTTTCAGGATCGTAAGCTAGATTCTTAACGGTTTTAGCTGTCAGTTTGTTGGATTGCTTAGCCAATTTTTAACCTCATTTGACGGTATAAATTTCAGGAAAAAACGAAACTCCCCTCATTAATAGTCGTTTTTAATGAGATACCGTCAAAAGTACCGACAACTATGTCGGGATACTACTGGACTGCGCCGTAGTGTACAGGCGTAAAAAAAGGCTTAAACCCTTTAGATTTAAGCCTTTCGCACTACGGTACAGTCCCGTAGAAATCAAATTTGGCGGTGAGAGAGGGATTCGAACCCTCGAAACGCTATAAACGTTTACACACTTTCCAGGCGTGCTCCTTCAGCCACTCGGACACCTCACCATAGGCCGAGGATAATAGCGAAAAAAACCAGCTGTGCCAAGCTGAAACAATTGATTTGCAGAAAAACTTTTAATGCGGTGCTATGATTCGCAAAAATGCTTGTTAAAAAACGAAGACAATATATGCAAAGCACTGCACAAAAGGCAGCTCTCCCAGTGATTACACTGGCTGCGCTTGGGGTCGTTTTCGGAGATATTGGTACCAGTCCGCTCTATGCACTGCGCCAATGCTTCCTCACCGCACACCTCGCCATTAGCGAAGCTTCTGTACTCGGCATCCTGTCCCTGATTTTCTGGTGCATGATGCTTACCATCAGCTTTAAATACGTCATGGTGATCATGCGTGCCGATAACAACGGCGAAGGCGGGATCATGTCACTACTGGCATTAAACCTGCGTACCACACGAATCTCTGATCAAAAGAAAATATTCCTGATCGCTTTGGGTTTTGTCGGCGCATCGCTATTTTTCGGTGACGGGATTATTACCCCGGCAATCTCCGTGCTCTCAGCCATTGAAGGCCTGAGTATTGCCACGCCCATTTTCAATCAGTGGCTGGTGCCTTTATCCATCGGGATTTTGGCCGGACTGTTTATGGTACAGCGACACGGCACAGCCACGATGGGCAAGTTTTTTGGACCTTTAACCATGCTCTGGTTTTTGTCGATTGGCGGTTTTGGTTTGTGGAGCATCATCCAGACCCCGTTTGTACTGTGGATGGTGAATCCCTACTGGGCCTATCATTTTGTGGTCGATCAGCCCTATGTGGCTTTTCTGACCATGGGGGCGGTGATTCTGACCATGACTGGGGGTGAAGCGATTTATGCCGATATGGGGCATTTTGGCCGTCTGCCGATTCGTCTGGCCTGGTTCATTATTGTCTTGCCATGTTTATTGCTGAATTATGCCGGGCAAGGCGCCTTGTTACTGCGTAGTCCTGAAGCACTGGCGAATCCTTTTTATATGCTGCTGCCCGACTGGGCCTTATTTCCGATGATTGGACTGGCGACTGCAGCGGCGGTGATTGCCTCACAGGCGGTCATTACTGGGGTATTTTCTATGGTCAATCAAGCCATTCAATTGCGTTATTTGCCGCGCCTGTCAGTCAAGCATACCTCTGCATTGGAGCGTGGCCAGATTTATCTGCCTTTCATTAACTGGATGTTGTTTATCTCGGTGCTGATCCTGATTTTACTGTTTGAAAATAGTGCCAATCTGGCCAGTGCTTATGGCGTTGCGGTGACCATGACCATGCTCTGCGGCACCATTTTGATCTCGATTCTGGCCTATGGCTTCTGGCGTTGGCCGGTCTGGAAAGTAGCGTTATTTGCTGTACCATTCCTGGCACTGGATTTAGTCTTTGTGGCCTCAACGTCCTTGAAAATCGCTTCGGGTGGCTGGGTGCCAATTCTGATTGGTGCGGTACTGTTTACGATTCTCATGACCTGGAAAGACGGGCGTGCGTTGGTACTGAACCGGCTGGAACAGGATGCCTTGCCGATTGATCTGTTTATTAAAAGTATTTCGATGGGGGAAGGCACCAAGTTTGTGCCAGGCGATGCCATTTTCCTGACCGGTACACCAAATATTGTTCCGCATGCCATGTTGCATAATATTAAGCACAATAAGGTCTTGCATGAACGCAATATCATGTTGACGGTGATTACCCGGGATATTCCTTTTGTTGACAGGCAGGACCGGATTGAACTGGAAAAACTGAGTGAGCATTTTTACCGGGTGTTTATCTATTATGGTTTTAAGGATCAGCCGAATATTCCGGAAGCTTTACAACAGGCCTATGAGCAATGGGATTTTGAATATGACCTGATGCAGATCAGTTTCTTTATTTCACGTGAACGGATTATGCATACTGTGGGTGAGGGCATGGCACCGTGGCGGGAAAAGCTGTTTATTTCTATGCAGCGCAATACCAGTCCGGTCAGTGATTTCTATCAAATTCCACCCAACCGTGTGGTCGAGCTGGGCACCCAGATTCAGATGTAAATAAAATAAAAAGCATAAAAAAAAACCAGAGGCACACTCTGGTTTTTTTATGAGAGAAACAATAAATAAATGAGTTTCAGATTATTGTTCGAGTTCTACCGCAGCCGGCACTTCAGGTGCAGCATTCAAAGGTTCTTCCATCAGTACTGGCTCTGCATCAGATTGAGCTGCAATTTCAGTTTGTTCATTGCTCACATCTGCTTCAGTCACAGCCGCTTGTTGCTGTGCTTCAGGCATCGGTTGTTCTGAAGCAATAGCTGCTTGCTGTTGCTCTTCAGACATTGCTGGTACAGCTGCTTGTTGTTCTTCCAGTGTTGGTTGTTGTTGAGGCGTCGTCATAGACGTGCTGGCTTCTACTTCTGATTCAGTGGCTGGTTCAACCAGATTGGCCGGCACCTCTGCTTCATTCATACCTGGTTCTGTGACAGGTGGTTGAGGAGAAACAGTACCTGAATTTGGTGCCTGAGTCATTGCTGGATCATTGGGCATTGGTGCCTGTGTGTTTGGCATGGCTGGTTGCGGTGCTGCTGCACGCGGATCGACCAGACGAATCTGACCAGAGTTCACCAAGCTTTCTAAAGAGGCTTCCTGACCATTCACCTTGGTACTAATTTTAGCTTTAGACAAGCTTTCAAGTGTTTCACCTGGTTGAACCGGTGGCTCAGCAAATGCAGCTACGCTGATCACACTTGTGAATAATCCTAAACCTAATGCTTTAGAGAGTTTGGAATTCATGATTGACACCATTGCTAATAATTGTACGAATTGAGATAGGCCGTTAGCTTTACACACTCAATCTACTGAGCCAAACAAAGCTACGCAAACACCGAGAAACCTCATTTAAAAAGAAATAAAATTAGACAGTTTGTTACAACTGCCCGGGATTTTGGATACTTATTGTTTATTTAGTAAACGAATGGTAGAGCCAAGATATACTTCACTTATACAGCTTGTTAAGCTCGGTCAAAATCTGTATTGATCTAAAAAGTACGTGTAAGAATGGCCAAGAAGCAGCGTAAACCCAAGAACTCTTTTTTTCAGTTTTTAAATGATAATAGTATTAAAGTCATTCTGGGCGTGGTGGCTTCGAGTAGCTTCGCCATCGCTTTTGGCCAGGAAAAAATCAGTCAGTGGGTGTCGCTATCCTCCTCCAGTTATTCTGCCTGTCTGAATCAGTTTTATCGGGATGTGCCACCATATTTGATAAAAGACAGTCTGAAAAAAGACAGCTATTCACTGTGTTTTAATGGCTTTAATGTTGGTTATTCCGGGGTATCTAAAACGCCGCTCTGGGTGGCGGAAGCC
The DNA here is from genome assembly GCF_024129715.1 of Acinetobacter lwoffii. GTDB lineage: Bacteria > Pseudomonadota > Gammaproteobacteria > Pseudomonadales > Moraxellaceae > Acinetobacter > Acinetobacter lwoffii_U. Next base: position 43,238 of record NZ_JAMXXM010000018.1, on the reverse strand, counting down.
TTAACGCCAGCACGCTTAAGCCAGAAAATTCCCCGTGAAGATAATTTTCATGAAGAAGATCGGGTCAGTGCGAAGCATCGTGCCACATTGGCGGATTATCGCGGTTCAGGTTATGACCGCGGTCATATGGCGCCGAATGCGGATATGCCTAACAAGGCTGCGCAGTCTGACAGTTTTTCATTGGCCAATATGGTGCCGCAAGCGCCCAAGAATAATCAGCAAGTCTGGCGTGAGCTGGAAGAAGCCACTCGTGCCATTGTGACCAAGCAGAAACAGGATGTTTATGTGGTAACCGGGCCGGTCTTTGCCGGGAAGAAGCTGAAAACCATTGGCAATGGCGTGATTGTGCCAACCGCGGTCTATAAGGCGGTTTATATGCCGAAAACCGGTGCTATTGGTGCTTACTATGCACCGAATGACAATTCACTGAAAGTGCGTATTGTCAGTGTCTGCTATCTGGAAGAACAGCTTGGAATTAACCTGTTCCCGCAGCTTACCGAAGAACAGAAACGCAATACCTATAAGCTGCCACTGACTGGAAATGCCGTAAAAGCCAACCAGAAAATTGAATACTCTAATTGGGATGCAGAAAGTCAGTGTGCCGAAGAGGTTTCTGAAGAAAACCTGCAGGCATTACAACGCGAGTTTAAGTCTTCCGGTTCAAGCAGTTCGGCCTCCTCTGCGACTGGCGGTGCGATAGACAATGCAACGCAAGATGCCATTGTGAAACAGCTGATTGATGCCTTGTTGCAATATATTTTGCACCTGTTGAAATAAGCTTGCTGAAAAAACCGGGATTCGGGTAGCATCGACATCAGACGTTCATTGAAAATAACAAAGACAGGTGAAGAGGATATGTTTAAAGCATTTGAAAATGGCAGCGAATCCCATGCCATTCATGATCTGACTTTGGAAAATGATCTGGACTGCGTCAGCCTGTATGGCAACTTGCAAATCACCAAGGATCAGCAGGGACTGAAAGTGGCCAAAGCCTTGCAGGCTTTTCTGAATGATGTGGTACAACAACTGGAAAACACGCAGGACTTGCCAGAAAAAATTCAGCGTGATGATCTGGATGAAATTGAAAATCCATTTTTATAAGCATTTTTAAGCGCGATGATCTGCATGCTCCATGTGAAACATGCAGAAAAATGGTATTTGGAAATCCTGGCTTTTTAGAGGGTTTTTATTAAAAAGCCTAATTTTCTGCTCCCACAATATCTCCAAACACTAGCAAGAACGTGCCGAGCAATTCGGGAAGATATTTATCCATATTCTAAGTCCTTATTTTTATATTTATTATTAGGTCATAGGGACAAGGGATTTAAATTATCAACGTTGCTTGAAGCCCGTATATTAAACCAACATGCTGGTGGTTTAAGCGGCTGACATATTCTGTTGGCGCCACTGCTGCGGCGTCAGTTGAGTCCATTGCTTAAAGGCGCGCTGAAAAGCACTCTGTTCAGAATAACCGAGTAACATGGCGGTTTCCTGCAAGCTCAAGTGCGGATCTTTCAGATATTGCATGGCCATCATGCAGCGGATTTCCTGCATACGTTGCTGATAGGTTTTGCCCTGTTTTTGCAAATGGCGTTGTAACTGACGCACGGAAAAATTCATCTGCTCGGCAATATGCTCGATTTGGAACAGGTTTTTTTGCAGGCCAATCAGAATCGCCTGTTGCAGCTGTTGATCTACCAGAGTGGAGTGCGGAAATTTTTCTAAGAGTGCTTTGGCCTGCTGCATCAGCAGTTTCTGCAAGGTCTGGTCGCCCTGTTTTAGCGGTCTGGACAGTTCACTGACATGCATCAATACCTGATTTCTGGCTTGAGAAAAGCGGACTTTACAGCCGAAATACTGCTCATAGAGTGCAATATTTTTAGGCATTACATGCTGGAAATGAACTTCATATAACTGAACCCCGTGCGGGTTCTGAACATTGGCTTTTACGAATTCCGTCATTAGCGCAATCGCGATTTCATCGGTCAGTTGGGTATTCAGATGAAAGGGAACTTCAACCCAGCCAATCGACAGATAATCGCCTTGCCATTGCAGCTGAAGTGGGCCGCCATCATAAATCAGACGATGATAATCATGATAGCGCATAAAGGCTTCACCCAAGGTCTCACTTGAGAGTGCCAGATAGCCAATAATACCGAGGTGTTTAGCTTCAACCAGTTGGGCGATTTCCAAGCCTAAAGCCGGTCGTTGCAGCTGTTGATCAAGTGTCGTTAATAGATCACGCCACAAGGCGAAATCAAAGCGTTCCAGATTTTGAATGGCCAATAATTTCTCAGGGACTTCAAGCTGTTTCAACTGATAATAGTCCAAAAGTAAATGTCCTAAACCACCGTATACTGAACCTACGTAGTTTTTTAGAACCAGCATTTTTAATTCTTTTATTTTGTCGTATTTTGTCAATCATATTGAATATTTTGGTCAATATCTAGTCTTTTATTTAGCCTATATTAAAAATAGACCAAGAGGTAAAAGATTATGTGGAAAGGTTTTCTGGCAGGACTTGTCGTCGCAAATGGATTTGAATGGTTTGCACATAAATATGTATTGCATGGTGTTCACCAGCCGGGACAGAGCCGTTATAGTCCGGTACCCGAGAGTATGCGCTCACATTGGGAGCATCACCGGATTGTGCGAAAAACGGAATTTTCCGATTTCGGCTATGTAGAAGGATTGGACAACTGGCGTACCCGCAATGAAATTGCCTCACTGGCAGTCGTTGCGACCGTCTTTGGACTCAGTTTTTATCCCTTCTCCAAAGGCATGTCACTGGCCGCCCTGTATAGTGCAGGCAACTATTATTATTTACATCGCCGGGCTCATCTGGAACCGGAATGGGCCAAAAAGAAATTACCCTGGCATTATGATCATCATATGAATAGTAATCAGGATGCCAACTGGTGCGTCACCAAGCCCTGGTTTGATTATCTGCTTGGTACCCGTGTGATTTCCTCGGCAGATTTGCAGGAACAGAATCCTTTAGGTTTGAGCTTGCCTGCACCGATCTCGAAAAAATTGAACCGCTGGGCAGAGCAATATTTTCCAGTTAAATCGGCCGATGCTTCCACTAAAATGACGAAAAATACTGCAAAAAATACGGTAATGAAGCAGTTAAATACACAGGTTATGAAGTAAAACAGGGCTTTGTCGTGATTTGTCAATAAAATACGATTGTATTGTCAATATTGTCCTGTGGATTTCACTTATAGTTGCTCACGTCGGTGAGCAAAGCCTTATACTGATGATGTTTCTGGGGGGATGAGTTCTTTTGAATACCAAATGCTGTAGTCTTATCTTGGTTTTATAAGGAGTCGAAAGACTCCTTTTTTTTGTCCCGTATTTGCTGTGTTGTTTTATTTAAGGCATAAAAAAAGAGTGTTTATAAAAACACTCTTTAATTAAATCATCATCTAAAACGGCTTAAAGGCGCATTTCAATACCTTGGGCTGCCATATAGGCTTTGGCTTCCGGAATGGTGTGCTGGCCAAAATGGAAAATTGAAGCTGCCAGTACTGCATCAGCACCCCCATGAATAATGCCGTCCGCCAAATGCTGTAAATTACCCACACCACCAGAAGCAATCGTCGGTACCGTGACGCGGTCATTGATGGCACGCATCAGGGCAATGTCGTAACCGGCTTTGGTGCCATCGGCATCCATCGAAGTAATCAGTAATTCACCTGCGCCGAAGTCAGCCATTTTCACAGCCCATTCAATCGCATCAATCCCGGTTTCTTTACGGCCACCGTGGGTGAAAATTTCCCATTTGTGGTCGCCAGTTTTTTTGGCATCAATTGCAACAACGATACACTGTGCGCCAAAGCGTTGAGACGCTTCCTGCACAAACTCGGGATTATAAATCGCAGCCGAGTTGATGCTGACTTTGTCTGCACCGGCATTGAGTAATAGACGGATATCTTCGACTTTACGTACACCGCCACCGACAGTCAGAGGTACAAAAACCGATTCAGCCATGCGTTCTACTGTGCGGTAAGTCGTGTCGCGTCCATGATGTGTAGCGGTAATATCAAGGAAAGTAATTTCATCGGCACCTTGTTCATTATAACGGCGCGCCACTTCGACCGGGTCACCCGCATCACGAATATCAAGGAACTGGACACCCTTGACCACGCGGCCGTTATCCACGTCCAGACAAGGAATAATACGTTTAGCTAGCATAAATTTTTCCAATTATTACAGCCGATTATGAAACTCACCCACGCAAGCGCTACACCTTGGCAGATGGAAACGGTATTCTAGCAAAATTATGTAAGTTTTTTCGCAGGTTTTCTATGTCGGTTTATACCACTTTGACTTTAAAGGAAGTTCAGGATTTTGCAGCGCCTTATGGTTTAAAGGCGATTGATCTGATTCCCATTCAAGGCGGTATTCAAAATACCAACTACTTTTTAGTCTGCGAAGATCAGCAATATGTACTGACCGTATTTGAAGATATGGATGAACAGGCAGCAGGCGAACTGGTTCCGGTTCTGGAACATCTGGGTCAGGCCGGGTTGGCCGTTCCTGTGCCTTTGTCGCATTCAGGCAAGGCCATTCACCGCATTAAAGATAAACCGGCACAGATTGCACCGCGCCTGATGGGTGAGCATCCGATGCCATCTACCGTCGCACAAGTTGAAGCGATTGCAGTGGCTCAGGCAAAAATGCATGTGGCTCTCAAAGACTTTAAACTGCAACGTAATTTCGTGCGTGATCATGCGTATTGGCTAGCCGTTTCTCAAGAGATCAAACCGAGCTTGAGTCCGGCAGATAAAGTCTTGCTCGGCAAATTATTAGGTTTATATGAGGCGTTGACGGCGGTATATCCAGACCGTCCACGCGGTTTCATTCATTCAGATCTGTTCCGTGACAATACCTTATTTGAAGGCGATCAGCTGAATGGTATTCTGGATTTTTATGAGCTAAATAAAGATGAATGGCTGTTTGATATTGCTATTACGTTAAATGACTTCTGTACCGAATATCCTGACGTGGTCTTAAATGAAGAAAAAGCGATTGCCTTTTTAAATGCCTATGAAACGATTCGTCCTTTAACCAGTGATGAACGCGCCTGTCTGGAATTGTATCTGGCTATGGCGGCAGGACGGTTCTGGATGATGCGTCTGCAGGTAGCACAGCGTAATGCAGCATTAGGCCGTACTGGCGAAGATATTTTGCAAAAAAATCCGGATGAAATGCGTAATATGCTGATTGAACGCTTAAAATTCGTCACCGCTTAAACAATCAAATCAAAAGGGGTAGGGGATATGCGCGATCAGGGACGTTTGGTGGAATGGTTTGATGATCAGGGCTATGGTTTTATCCAGCCCAGTGATCCAGCTAAAGATCGCGTATTTCTGCATATCAAGGACTTTGCCAAGCCTGGCCCACGTCCAATCGTGGGCTGTGCGCTGGATTATCTGGTCATTCTGGATGAACGCGGCCGTTATCGCGCGCAACAAGTGATGTACCTGAAAGCATCTCAAGCCAAAAGTCTGCAAGCAAAATTTAAACCGTCCAAGTCACAGCAGACACAGAAATTACAGCCGATGCAAATTGCCTGTGTGCTCTATATTCTTTTTCTGGTGGCTTTAACCTTGGGCGGTTTACTCAGTGGATTAGTGTTGTTGCTGGTCAGTCTGATGAATGCGCTCAGTTACTGGCTTTATGCCCAAGATAAGGAAGCGGCACAGCTGGGTAATCGCCGTATTCCGGAAAATACCCTGCATCTGGTGGCCTTCTTGGGCGGCTGGCCGGCAGCTTGGCTGGCACAGCAGAAATTACGGCATAAAACACAAAAACAACCTTTTCGGCAGATATATTTTTGTACCATAGCCTTTAACATCATTTTGATTCTATGGCTGATTTCCCCGTTGAATAGTTTAAATATCTAGGGGAAGTACTAGGAGGGGACGTGAACTATTCCATTGATAAAGACTCAAACCGCACACTGACTTTTGCACTGTACATTTTATATATTGTGGCCATTTTTAGTGCTGGCCTGCTGGCTGTCGTGGCGTTGATCATTAACTATGTGAAACGGCGCGATGTGCGCGGTTCCATCTTTGAAAGCCATTTTACCTGGCAGATCCGCAGTTTCTGGTGGTATCTGTTCTGGAATATCGTCGCCTTTATTCCATTTTTCTTTTTGTTCTTTACCGGCGAAGATCCTGACCTGTTTGCAGGGGTCGCATTTGGTGCATCCGCTTTCTGTTTAGTGGTGGTGGTTTTGGCCTGGATCTGGATTGTGTATCGGGCAATTCGCGGCATCATGCGCTTAAATGACAATAGACCGATGTATAGCAAATAATTTTAGCCGTATTTCCTTAGAGAAAAAAATCCCCCTTTTTTAAGGGGGATTTAGCGGAATTAAGAAAGATCTTGCTTTAATTCTTCTGTGGGTTCTTTTCTTAAAAACTTCGGTTTCCATTCACTGGCAATCACGCCTAGCACCACCATCAATCCACCGACTAGCGCGAGTGCAGGTAGCCGTTCTCCGGCCAGACGGCCAAACAGGGCTGCCCATACCGGTTCACCTGCATAGATAATCGCTGCTTGCGAAGGATCCACCATGCGCTGAGCCCAGTTCATCACCAGTTGGATCAAGGCACTGGCAATGCCTAAACCGACTAAAATTCCTGCCAGATGCCAGTGAAATCCAGGTAACTGAGATTCACCTAAAACAGGTGCGATCATGAAGCAGAACAGGGATGCAAAAATCAGTTGCAGCACCGTGACCCGGCGTACATTCACCTGCTCGGCGAAATGGCTGATAAAAATAATCTCCAGTGCAATCGCGATGGAACCGAGCAACGTCAGGGTTTGCCCGAAACTGAGCTGAATTGCAGCAAAGCCATTGCCTGTCAAAAACACCAGACCGATAAAGGCAAACAGCACTCCGATCCAGGTCATGACATGCGGTTTTTTACGGAACATGAGCCAGAGCAGGATCGGAACCAGTGGAACATATAAGGCGGTTAAAAAAGCCGACTCACTGCTGCTAATGGTCTGCAAGCCCACAGTTTGGGTGCCGTAACCGATGGCGATCATGATCCCAATCACTGCGCCAGCGAACACCTCTTTCAGGTTCATGCCTTTTAGCGACTTCAGTGAAATCAGGGTGACGGCAAGCGCTGCCGCAGCAAAACGCAGGCCGACAAACATAATCGGACTACTAAAATTTAGCCCGTATTGCACAGTAATAAAACTGCCACCCCAGATAATGGTGATCAGGATCAAGGCGAGTTGCGGCGCTTTCACCATCCAGCCGGAATGATTTTTGGAAATAAGGGTAGACATGCTAGGAGATCAGAAAATTAAAAAAATAAAAAAGAGGTCCGAAGACCTCTTTTACAGCAAGCTTAATTATAGCGCTTGTTGCTCATCTAGCAACAACTGTGCTTCACGCAAGCTTAATGTACCTTCGTAAATCGCACGACCGGTAATTGCGCCCAAAATACCCGGTTGGTCTTTCAGGTTACGTACATCATCCAGATTGGTCACACCACCAGATGCAATCACAGGCAAACCTGAGTATTGTGCCAGATTCACGGTTTGCTCAATATTCACACCCTGCATCATGCCATCACGTGCGATGTCCGTATAGACAATGCTTGACACGCCAGCATCGGCAAAACGTTTCGCCAAGTCAGTGGCTTTAACATCAGTCACATTGGCCCAGCCATCTGTTGCCACCATGCCATTCATGGCATCAATCCCAACAATAATGTGGCCAGCAAATTTTTGACATGCTTCTTCAACAAATTCAGGATCCTGAACTGCTTTGGTGCCAATAATCACAAAAGAAACACCGGCTTGCAGATAATGCTCGATGGTTTCCAGAGAACGGATACCACCACCAATCTGGATCGGCAAATCAGGCTGAGATCGGACAATGGCTTCAACCACTGGCTTATGGATTGGCGTACCTGCGAAAGCACCGTTTAAATCTACTAAATGCAAGCGGCGAGCGCCTTCATTTACCCAATGCTGTGCTGTTGCGACCGGATCGTCTGAAAATACGGTATCGTCTTCCATACGACCTTGTTTTAAACGGACACATTTGCCATCTTTCAGGTCAATTGCAGGGATGATCAGCATGCTTTCGCTCCTTGCTTAATCTTTAGAATGAATTTGAGTGTATTCATCTTAGCAAATAAAGTCGAAATTTCTAACTCTTAAACGGTATGAATAAAGAAAACCTGTCCATAGATAGGTAGCAGTGAGGTAATTTATTTTGCTCGTTTTAATGATTTTAATGATCCGTCTCTTGAATGGAGATCAGATTTTCCATAACGGATCGTGTACTGAGCTGGTCGATAACCGAAGCTGTAAGACCTGTTAAAGTCACAGCTCTCTCATCGACCGCACTCATCACAGCTTTTTATACGTAAATCAAGTCGCTATGACGAAGCACTTAAGCCGTCGATGAAGGGCGGATTCTCAATTTCAGTGACGTATTTGGAATCTCTTTGGGTAATAAATCCCGACGTAGTAATTCTTCAAATACCAGCACGGGCGCGTAGGCATCTGCGGCTGCATAATCAATCTGTGCCGGGCTGAGCTTCTTGCTGGCCCAGTTCGAGGTGCTAATCCGTTTGGATTTAGGGAAATTCAACTGAAACAACAACGCCATGGCATTTTTTAATCCGACTGGATTGTTTAAACCAAAAGCTTTAAAACATTTGGACAGTTCAATCACACTATTCAGCTCAATTCCTTTTTTACGGAACAGGTGCGCATCATTTTTCAGGCCAAAACCGACCTTGATCTGCTCGCGACTGGCAAAAATCGGCGCGAGAAATGTCCAGATGGCTGGGTTCATTTGAAATAAATAGGCTTTGTCTAAAGTCGCCAGCTGAATCAGATGTGGCCCAGTGGAGACTTCACCGGCTTTAAAGGTGGGCTTGGATTCAGAATCGAAACCCAGGACTGCATGGCTTTTTAGCTCCTGTGCAAGGGCATGACACTGTTCCAGACGATTAATCACCTGAATCTGTTGCATCGGAAGATTTTGAAATACAGGAAAGGCCTGAATTTGTTCTTTGCTTGGTAAAGTGTCCAGCCGCTGTTCCATACGCATTAATCATGAAATGAATGCGTTCAGCTTAATCATTTTTCCAGCTCTAGGCAAAAATAAAGCCCATGGAGAATGGGCTTTATGCAAAATTTAAACAGGATTAATCAGTGTGATAGCTACTCTGTTCCATCTGCGCCTGTTGAGCACGTTCAACATAATTCTGATAAGCAGGGACAGCAAAGGCTGCCAAAATAACCGCGAGTACCAGGTACAGTACCACCAAAAGCGTTTCCCAGCCACGTGTGGTGCGTGGAGGGCCATATTCATTACTTTCATTATGACCTGGCGCCAATAACAGGTAAAGTGTAAAGACAAGGTTCACGACCGGCACAAAGATCAGTAAAGAAAGCCAGCCATTATGATTACGGTCATGTAAACGACGAATTAAAAAAATCACGCTAAAATAAATCGCAACGCCGTAGATCAAAACCAACATCACCATTAAAGGCATAGACATTTTACCATCTAAAGTCTCTGGACTCATTCCAGGCAAAATGAAAGCAGCAATGATCCCGATGATCATAAAGCAGAAACCAAGCAGCATATTCCATGCGATATAAGAACGTCGCCCAAAACGTCCTGATGCATTCCATCCCGAATCCTGAATTGTATTACTCATTATTTTTCCTTTGTTTTCATTAGATTTTTTATAAGCAAGTCTATGATAAAGGGATTTTTTATAAATGAAAAGTGTAAAAAATAATCAAAAAAAAGCCCGCAATCTGCGAGCTTTTTAGGCGAACGGAAAATCAGATTTTCCAGTCCACAAAGTTTTTCAATAACTGCAAACCGGCGGTATGGCTCTTTTCCGGATGGAACTGGGTCGCAAACAGGTTTTCTTTATGAATTGCGGTACAGAACTCAATGCCATAGGTACAAGTAGCTGCTACCAGGTCTGAATCTTGTGGTTCTACATAGTAACTGTGCACAAAGTAAAAACGCGCATCCTGTTCGATATTGTTCCACATCGGATGGTCGGGATCGGCCTGATGCACCTGGTTCCAGCCCATATGCGGCACTTTTAAGCCCGCCATTTCTGGAAAATGCTTAACCGCACCTTCGAAAATACCCAGTGCATCGGTACCACCATTCTCTTCAGAATGTTGCATCAAGGCTTGCATACCCACACAAATGGCCAATACCGGCTTGTTAAATACGGCGTTGCGTACCACTTCATCAATCCCGGCTTCGTGCATACCTTGCATGCAGTCACGCATCGCACCTACGCCCGGAAAGACAATCTTGTCTGCTTGCGCAATCAGTTTAGGATCATTGGTCACATCTACCGTGGCACCGACATGTTCTAATGCTTTTGCCGCAGAGTGCAAATTTCCCATGCCATAATCAAGAAGGGCAATACGGGTCATTACAGTGTACCTTTGGTTGAAGCTACCGTATTGGCAGCACGTGGATCCACTTCACAGGCCATACGCAGCGCACGCGCAAATGCTTTAAATACGCTTTCGATCTGGTGATGGCTGTTTTTGCCTTTCAGGTTGTCGATATGCACCGTCATCAAAGAATGGTTTACAAAGCCCTGGAAAAATTCAGAGAACAGGTCCACATCAAAACGGCCGATCATGGCACGGGTAAATGGAATATCCATAAACAGGCCCGGACGACCAGACAGATCCACCACGACACGGCTTAAAGATTCATCAAGTGGCGCATAGAAATGGCCATAGCGTTTCAAACCTTTTTTATCGCCCAGTGCTTGCGCGAAAGCCTGACCTAACGTAATACCGCAGTCTTCTACGGTATGATGGTCGTCGATTTCCAGATCGCCATCACAATGAATATCAATATCAAACAGGCCATGACGCTTGATTTGATCAATCATATGATCTAAAAAGGGGATACCCGTGTTTAAGGTGCCTTGACCAGTACCGTCGAGATTCAAACGAACTCGAATTTTGGTTTCGTTGGTATTTCTTACCACTTCACTGATACGATCTGTCATAGACACGTTCCTCAAATACGTCAAAATGATTGATGTAGAAAATATTTTCGCCGTGACGAAGTCACCGCATATTAGATTGCTCAGGAGGGTTTATCAATGCCTATCACCGTACATGCTTATACTTCTTTAGAAAATGACGAAGTGCGCAGCCAGCTTGAGCGACTGTATGACACGAGCCCTGAATTTAGTGACGGGGCAGATGCCATGGAACAACTAGAGCAAAACCTTGCACAGTATACCTCAGTTTATAGCGCAGAATTTAATAGCAAAATTATTGGGGCAATCTGGTGCACCGGACAGGGTGAAAGCCGGATTCTGGAAAATATCGTGGTACATCCGGCCAACCGTGGTCGTGGCGTTGCAGAAAGGCTGGTGAGCGAAGTTTGCCGCATGGAAGAAGAAAAAGGCGTGAAAAACTTTGTGCCGGGCTGTGGGGCCATTCATCGTTGTCTGGCCAATCTGGAAAAAATCTGAAAATCGATCAACCATAAGCGGCCGTTAGGCTGCTTTTTTATGTAAATAAGCGCTTAAATCTGTTTTATTGCTGAGGTCTTTGGTAAACACTGTTCGATTTATGACTCAAATTGACGCGAGTTGATGGAAAAGTAAACATTTGAAGAAAATTATTCTCTCTGCTCTTGACGATTTACAACTGAAACTGTTTAATACGCGACATCGGCGTGATAGCTCAGTAGGTAGAGCAACGGATTGAAAATCCGTGTGTCCCCAGTTCGATCCTGGGTCTCGCCACCATATTTTAAAACGATTTCAAAGTTTTCAATCCCTGATCCCATCAGGGATTTTTTTTAGGCCAAAAATCAGCCACTCAAATATTTTTTTCATAATTTTGATTGACTAATGAGGCTAGATACGGCTTAATACACCGCATCGGCGTGATAGCTCAGTAGGTAGAGCAACGGATTGAAAATCCGTGTGTCCCCAGTTCGATCCTGGGTCTCGCCACCATATTCAAAAAATCCTCAAACTTGGTTTGGGGATTTTTTTTGCCTGCACCAAAGCCAGATCAACATTATTCTTTTCTATTTTTCAGTTGTTTCAACTTCTTCTTTTTCGACGTTTCCTGCTTTTTTCTTCCTGATTGACCGTTTATCAAACTTAACAATAGACACGGGCATTATTTGTAAGATTTAGCTTTGACGCTTTCCCTTTTCCAAACGAGGGTGAAAATGATGAATCTCCTAACACCAATTAAACTCGGCTTTCTTACGGCCTGTACTGCTTTTAGCCTACCGATATTAAGCCATGCTGCGCCTGCTGCTGATTCTGTAGTCTTACCGACTCTGACCGTCATGGCGGAACCGGAACTGCGCGCCGTGACTGAAAAAATGTTGCCTTATCAGGAACAGAACAGCCAGCGCAAAGCCCTGCAAATGCGCCTGATGAAAATTGAACGTGAAATTCAGGCCTATAGCGTGGATGGTGATGTGGTCGCGAATATTGATGTGATGCGTGCACCTGCCGACCCTGATCTGGATAGCCTGCCTGTGGTGTTCCGTGAATATGTATTGGCTATCGCACAGGGCTTGCAGTCTTCAGACCCAAGAAATGGGGTATATGTACTGCTGCAACCTTTTGGAATTAACCGCGATGCCACCAATGTGAATATTGTTCGGGAACAATTCGATCCGAACCGGCTGAATCTGAGCCTGCCATTTAATTCCCCATAATGTGCGCCTGTCGGTCTAGATAATTTTGTTTAACAAGCTTATTCAAGCTGTCATGCAACGAGATCGACAAAATAGTGTTCTGGGAAAGGGTGGCTTTGTGAGAGGAGCAATTTCTGTCTAAGCTAGACATATTATTGGAAAAATCAAATGCCTTGAATTGTGTTTAAAAAATAAGCATAGTGGATGTAAATCAACAAGATCTGACTGACAGAGCTGGAGCGTATACATGCCGCGTGTTTTTATGATTGTAGCCGCTGTGACACTGGCAATTTTTATTGGGCTGTTTTATCAGAATTCGGTTCAGCAAAAACATCAGGCCGAGCTGCTCGAATATGAAACCGTGCTCGAAGAAAAAACCGAGAGCATTGCGCAGCAGGCACAGGACTGGTCTAAACCGATTCAGATTGAACTTGAAGATGACCGTCTGGATGGTGACTATGCCATCATGGCTGAGTTTATGCTGGGGCAATTGCGCGACAGTGCCGAGGAACGCAATCAGTATCTACGCGACTTAAAAGCCGCCAACTGGCAGAATTTTCTGAATATCGACCGCTTGGCCAAGGATCAGGCACAAGGCTATAAAGAAACTGAAGCCATGCTCAAGCAAGTCCATCAGATTGTGAACAGCTATCAGCAGAAAATCCAGCAGCGCGATGCCGAGCTGATCGACAAGGCACAACAACTGGATATTAAAAACCGTTATCGCCAGCAACTGAGCCTGACCCTGAAAGACAGTCAGCAAAATAGTAATGCACATGTCATTTTTGAAATTGAAAAACAGACGCTGGCCAAGGCTGATGCCTTATTTGCAGTACTGAAAAAGCATAAATGGCAAAAGAAAAATAACACCTTTATGTTCTATGACGATAAAGCCGTGCAAGAGTTTAATGCGCTGTATAAAGAAATGCTGCACCTGAATAAACAGACGGAACGAGTGGCGAGCGCCAACCAGAAAGCGGTTGAAAACAAGTTGTAACCTGACTTAGATGACAGGATTGCCATAGGACTGTCATCTGCTGTTCAAACTCGCTTGCTAAATTGAAGGGGTCGCACAGATCACGACATAACATTTAAGCAGGTGAGTCATGCAAACAATTCAGGTTTTTGCTGATATTCAGCAGGTGTACGGTGAGTTTGTCGCAAATAAAACAGATCCAAAATTACAAAGGATGAATAACGGGGACAAGAACCGGTTGTTCTTGAATCAATATTTCACGCTGATCGAGGACTGGCACTATACCGAACAGATTGTGATTCAGTTCAATCAGCAGTATTTCAGTCTGGATCTGGGGAGCGCACCGGATTTTATGGATCAGGATAAATACATCAACTGGCTAAAGTCGGAACTGCTGCATTAATCAAGTCGCCATATTCCTCATTGATATAGAACCGAGCTGTCTCAAGAGAGGCAGCTTTTTTATTTTGATAGAAAACTGGTATTGATCTTGCTGTTGCATCGGCACAGCGCAAACAGGCGCTGATTCCAATTCCGATTTGAACAGGCTATGCTGAATTAATTACCGCCGCCAAAAGAATGACAGGCGGAGCATGGATGATATGGAGGGCAAAAATTTATGCAACAGTTGAGATGTTATAAGGAACTTCCAGTCTGGAACCAGCAGAGTATTCCTCAGGGCTTCAAGAATCAGCACAATACCAAAGCGGGTACCTGGGCGAAACTGACAGTATTAAAAGGTGAGCTGCGTTTTGCCATGCTGGAAGAATCTGGTGCGGTGCAATCAGAGCATGTGTTTACACCAGAGCAGCAACCGCCATTTATTGAGCCTGAGGCCTGGCACAAAATTGTTTCTGCCAGTGAAGATGTCGAATGTCAGCTGCGTTTTTACTGCCAGCCTGTGGATTACTTCATCAAGAAATATCAGTTAAATCCTACCCATTCTGAAGTACTGGCAGCGATGCCCTATTTAAAAGGTGGCCGTGCGCTGGATGTCGGCTGTGGTACAGGGCGTAATGCGCTTTATTTGAGTCAGAACGGCTTTAATGTCGATGCCTGGGATGTTAACGAGAACAGTTTGCAGACTTTAAGACAGATCGTGCAGACCGAGCAGATTGATCATGTGCAGGTACAGCGCCGCGACCTTAACACGGATACCAGCATTGCAGGCCAATATGACTTTATCTACTGTACTGTAGTGATGATGTTCCTTGAGGCGAAAACCATTCCACCGCTCATTGCACAGATGCAGCAGGCGACCGTGCCAGGTGGCTATAACCTGATTGTTTGTGCCATGCATACGCCAGATATTCCGGCACAAGCCGATTTTCCATTTGCTTTTCAGCCGGGGGAGTTGCGAGGGTATTATGAGGGCTGGAATATTGTGAAATACAATGAAGATATCGGTGAGCTGTATCGTGTCGATGCACAGGGTCAGCGGATTAAACAGCACTTTGCCACCATGCTGGCGCAGAAGGTTGAATAGAAGATTGAGGATTTTTTTAAATTCTTGAGCTTAAATGAGATTACATAAAACAAAAAAAAGATGTCAGACTGACATCTTTTTTTATGCTTTTAAAAAGCTTAAGCCGCTTTTTTAAACCAAGAGAACCAGCCTTTTTTCTCGGCTTTTACTTCTGCTTTTTCAGCAGCCGCGTCTTTGGTTTCTACTGCTTCAGTTTTCGCAGCTTCAATGTGTTGTTCTGCTGTGGCTTGAGCTGTTTCCACTTGAGTGGTCGCTTCTGTTTTTACTACTTCAGCTTTAGTTTCAGCCGCTTGTTGAGTTGCAGCAACAGTCGCTTGAGTCGCTTCAACTTTCGCTTGTACAGGTGCAGCAGTTTCTTTAGCAACAGTTTGGGTTGTTTTGGTTGCAACAGTTGCTGGCGCAACTTGAGCTTCAGTTGCCATTGCAGATGCAGAAGTCGCTACGATTGCAGTCGCGATCATTGTTTTAAGCATGTTCATATAAACCCTTTTAAGGAAATAGGAAAAAAGAGGCTTGATCATACATTTATAAAATTTAAGTGATTCATAAATATGGTTTTATTGGTTGATTATTCAACTGAAATTACAAAGGAATAACATTTCATCTAGTTAAGAATTATAATTGTTTAAAACAAATAATTATTTTAGAGATTGTAGTGGGTCAACTTCAAACAAATGGATATATTACTTGCTCATCTTGTAATACAGTAAATAAGCTTCATGAGATTGGTGAACAAGGTCTTTATCATTGTGGAACTTGTAAAAATCCATTAATTTTTATTAATAAAGAAAAGCCTAAACCTGGTTTACTGAAAACTTTAATTATCGCAGGTATGATCGGGATTGCTGGTGGCGTAAGTATAAATCAGATTAAGGATGCTCTCAGACCAACTGAAATTAATTATTCCAAAATACAAACAAATTGGACAGGCACACAAGTTAGGCAGTTTGATTTCAATTGTAAGGCTAATTTGGCATTAGAGAAGAAAAAGTGGGATGCTGAGCGTATTGATAAAACATGTACATGTTTTACTACTTATGTTGTTGAAAATACAAAATATCCATTGTGGGGTAAATTAGATACTGAAGTGGTTGAAGCAGGTATAAAAGAATGCACGTAGTTAGTACAGAAGTAGTTCAATTAAACTTAAATACGAATTTGGGTAAATTTTTAAACTTGATTAATGAAGTTTATGCAGGAAACTTAAAAGCTTTCAGTGATGCTTTTTCTGATACAGATGCTTCTTTTTATGAGCGGTTAAAAAAAGATATTCAAAGAGCAAAGCAAGGGTCATTAACCGTTAAGAAAGAAGATGCATTGAAAAAATATATTTTTTTCCTTGAATATAAGCAGTGGGAAAAGAACGCAGATACAAAATTTTTTAAGAAATTGGATCTACAATTAGATACAGCAGTTGAAGCACTATGTAAGGCAACTGGGCAGTAATCTGCCCAGTTAATTGGAATTATTTACAAGCACCTGGTACTCGACATGCACAGCTCGAAGGAGCATGGCAGGCATGATCATCTCCACAGCGTGCTTCTATTGTAAAATCAGGATATGGACCAAACCACAACTCATAAAGTTCCTTAGTACGTTCGAAGGTGTTTTTTAAATTTTGTTGATCTACTTCATCATTGATTCCAAAATATGGATAGTGGTGCAGATAAGCTCCAAAAATTTTTAAGCAATCCATGTGGTAATTTCGAGTATCTAAAATGTGAGCATGCCAAAACTCATCAACAAGTTTATTAGGTACTAGCGTTTCTTTTGGATAGAAATATTTTAACGCTAGAAAACGTTTATATTCTTGCTCTGCAAATTCGCAAACTTGTTTTGACATGGTGGCTTCATTACCTGATGTTAATTTAAATTTTAATTTACTGAAATTTAAACTCTCAATCGAGGTCGGCATATTTGATCTTGCTAGAGTAGCTGTATGGTTAAAGTCTATTGCTAAATTTCCCATTTCTTTTTCCTTAGTAGGTTTATAGCGTTGTTGCTATGTAGGAAATATTGCCATCTACCTTTATTTAGATTGGGGAATTTTAAGGGACAAAAAACCCCGCAAAAGCGGGGTTTTCTTTTTGTCGAAGTATTTAAGAATTAAACACGTTCGATCACTGTTGCAATACCTTGACCTAGGCCGATACACATCGTCGCAAGACCGATTTGCGTATCTTGTTGCTCCATTACGTTTAGCAATGTCGTCGTGATACGCGCGCCAGAACAACCAAGCGGGTGACCCAACGCAATCGCGCCACCGTTATGGTTCACGATGTCTTGCTTGTCATAAATGCCTAAGCCTTTAAGCACAGACAGACCTTGTGCCGCAAAGGCTTCGTTCAATTCAAAAGTCTGAATATCAGCAATTGACAGGCCAGCACGTTTCAAGGCTTTTTGCGTTGCCGGAACCGGGCCATAACCCATGATCGCCGCATCACAACCTGCAACCGCCATAGAGCGAATTACGGCACGTGGCTTAAGCCCCAAAGCTTGCGCACGTTCAGCAGACATCAACAGCATTGCAGAAGCACCATCAGACAACGCTGAAGACGTTGCTGCAGTCACTGTACCGCCTTTCGGATCGAAGACTGGACGCAAAGATTTGAACGATTCAAGGTTCGCATCCGGACGGATCACTTCATCGATATCACACAGGATTTTGTAGCCATCTGCATTATGACCTTCAATGCCAACGATCTCATTCTGGAATAGACCATTTTCAGTCGCAGCCCAGGCACGGCGATGTGATTCCACACCAAACGCATCCTGTTCTTCACGGCTAATGCCGTTCATACGACCCAACATTTCAGCAGTTAAGCCCATCATGTTCGACGCTTTGGCATAATGCTTAGATGCTTCAGGGTTCAGGTCGATGCCGTGCATCATGCCCACATGGCCCATGTGCTCAACACCACCGATGATGAAGATATCACCCTGGTTCGTCGCAATTTGCGCAGCCGCAGTGTGAATCGCCTGCATAGACGAACCACAAAGACGGTTCACTGTTTGACCTGCAACAGTCTTCGGCAGGTCTGCCAGTAATGCGATATTACGGGCAATGTTCATACCTTGTTCTAGGGTTTGGTTCACACAGCCCCAGATTACGTCTTCAACTTCATGCGGGTCAAATTCGTTACGTACCAATAGGGCACGGACAAGCTCAGCAGACATCGAGTCGGCACGTACATTGCGGAACATACCGTTTTTGGTTTTACCCATTGCTGAACGTACGCCATCGACGATGACAACGTCACGTGGATTTAAAGTAGCCATTCACGTTGCTCCTTAACCGTAGAATTTTTTGTTGTTAGCAGCCATGTCACGCAACATTTCTGGCGCTTCATAAGCTTTACCAAGGTGCGCATACTTATTGCAAAGCGCAACATACTCAGCTACACCGGTTTGATCGATGTAACGGCATGGACCACCACGGAATGGAGGGAAACCAACACCCATAATCATGGCCATATCTGCTTCAGCAGCAGTGGCTACAATGTTGTCTTCCAGGCAACGAACAGTTTCGTTACAGAAAGCCAGCATCATGCGATCAATGATTTCCTGAGCATCAAATTCACGTTTTTCCGCAGTTGCAACAGAGGCCACAAGCTCATACGCAGTTGGATCAACCACTTTGGCTTTTTTGCCTTTACGGTCAAGTTCATACTTGTAGAAACCAACGTCGTTCTTTTGACCCAGACGTTTGTTTTCGTACATCACCTGAATCGAACCTTTGAAATCAGGTTTCATACGATCTGGGAAGCCTTCAGCCATCACTTCTGCACCGTGTACGCCAGTGTCGATACCGACAACGTCCATCAGGTAAGCAGGACCCATTGGCCAGCCGAATTTTTCCATGACTTTATCGATTTGCTGGAAGTCAGCGCCATCTTTCAGCAACAGGTCAAATGCACCAAAGTAAGGGAACAATACGCGGTTCACCAGGAAGCCCGGGCAGTCATTCACCACGATTGGTGTTTTACCCATTTTCTGTGCAAGCACGACAGTCGTTGCAATCGCTTCGTCAGAAGTTTTCGCACCGCGGATCACTTCAACCAGTGGCATCATGTGTACCGGGTTAAAGAAGTGCATGCCCACGAAGTTTTCAGGACGTTCCAGGTTTTCAGCCAGGCGCGTGATTGAAATCGTAGAAGTATTAGATGCAATGATCGTGTTTTCACGAACTTTCGCTTCAGTTTCTTTCAGTACGATACCTTTGACTTTTGGATTTTCAGTCACGGCTTCGATCACGATGTCCACTTCTTTAAACTCGTCATAGCTTAAAGTTGGACGGATGCGCGCAAGAGTTTCACCCATTTGCGCAGGCTTCATCTTCTTACGTTCAACTTGTTTGGTCAGTAAGCCATTGGCTTCTTTCATACCCAAAGCCAGTTGCGGGTTACCGATGTCTTTCATGATGATCGGTGTGCCTTTGCTTGCTGCCTGATAAGCAATACCACCACCCATGATACCTGCGCCTAGAACAGCCGCCTGGTTCACTGGATGCGCACCTTTTTCATAGCGCTTCGAGGTTTTTTTCACGATCTGGTCGTTTAGGAACAAACCGATCAAGGCACCTGCTTGTGGTGTGACTGCTGCTTTGGCAAAGCCTTCAGCTTCAGCTTTCAGCGCGTCATCACGATGCAGGCTCGCACCCGCTTGTAATGAATCAAGCAATAATTTTGGTGCAGGGTATTGAGCTGGATTAGCTTTTGCCAGAACCATGCCTTTCGATGAGTTAAACGCCATCATCTGTTCGATCGGGCTGAGTTTAACTGGATCGAGTTTTTCCTGACGCTTGGTTTTCCAGTCTAAACGGCCATGAATCGCCTGTTTTACCAGATCAAGTGCAGCATCTTGTAGCTTGTCAGCAGGAACGACAGCATCGACTGCGCCGTCTTTCAGTGCGGCAGCAGGCTTTTTAGGATTGGCCATTGCCATCCATTCTACCGCGTTGTCGATACCGATCAGACGGCTTAAACGTACTGTACCACCGAAGCCCGGGAAGATCCCCAGCTTGATTTCAGGCAGGCCCACTTGCGCCTGCTCTGACATGACACGGTAGTCACACACTAGGCACATTTCGAAACCGCCACCGAGTGCCATGCCATTAATGGCAGCCACTTTAGGAATGTCGAGGTCTTCGAAGCTGTTAAAAATTTCATGTACTGGCATTGCCCAGTCAACAATCGCTTGTTCACCCTGAGCAAAGTTGTCGCCGAATTCAGTGATATCAGCACCTACAATAAATGTAGATTTGCCTGAAGTCACAATCAGACCTTGAATATCGGCATGGGAGACGGCTTCGATAGCAGCCTTGAAATCTTCAATCGTTGCACGGTTGAATTTGTTAACGGACTCACCTTGTAAGTCAAAGCGGAATTCTGCAATCCCGTCCTCAAGCATTTGGACGGTAATGGCATTGCCAGCGTGGATCATGCCCTGATCTCCTTTATTTTGGAGGACTTCTAAGTTGATGTTGTGAAGCAAGTGCGCATGTCCCGCGCACTTTTTGACTTCGCTAATCTTACGATAACTATATCCAAAAAGAACATAACAAGTTGTATCAAGCCGTGACGCAATGGTCATCAATTTCTGCCGGCTTGATCCGACCGGTTATAATTTTTCCTTTCAGTTTCTTATAGCCCGATGAACCAAAGATTCTGTTTCAATTCATTATTTTTTATCAATCAGCCTGATAGATATGGAGCAGGGTGACTGATTTTCAAGGTGTATTTCTAGCGGAGTTTTGTCAATTCAGTCAATTTTCAACCTTAAGCATAGGGTTTTTCTCGTCGAATCCTACTGAGTGCAGGGCTTTCAAGTCTTTGCTGATATGTTTAATCCAGTATAAATAAAAGTGCAGCAGTTCATTTGGCTTGCTGAGCTTTTCTGATGAGATCGAAAATGAGAACGATCCTGCCGATGTGTGATTTGAAATAATTTCCATCTTGCCGGGTTGAATCCCTGTCATCTGCTATGGAATTGTTTATGATGATCTTGCACTTAGATATGGGGGATATCGATGCACGTATTTCGTTCTAAAAAAGACTGGTGGCTGCTGGCTTTTCTGATTTGTATGAGTGGCCTGTTGCTGCAACTGCTGCTGACCATGCAGGCCAAAGGGACCATGCAGCAATATCCGCTGCACACTGCGGTTTATGTCCTGACAATTATTATCCTGTGGTGGCCGCTTTGGAGCACGCGCTATGTGGTGGACAATGGGGTGTTGATCATTAAAAGCCTGTGGTTAAGCTGGAAGATTCCGTTAAGTGAAATCCAATCCATTCAGCCCACAGAGCACTCTATTATTGCACCAGCCTTGTCCTTAAAGCGTCTGCGGATTGACTATACAGATGCGGGCGTGCAGAAATTTGTATTGGTTTCACCCAAAGATCAGACTGCTTTTATACAGGTGCTTCAGCCGAATAAAAACTGATAGCGAGTCTGCCTTAGTTAAGCTTTTGCTTGCTCAGGCAGAACCATAAGTTGTCCATCGACACAGTCCAGATGCAGACTGAATTGCTCAGGCTGGTTTAAAAAATACAGTGCCAGAATCGGCTCCAGTTCGGTACGCATCTTACGGCCCAAATGCCGGGCGCCGTAACGAATATCATGGCCCTGATAGAAATAGGCTTTGGCTGCAGCGCTTAAATGCACGCTGCGTTGCTGATGCTGCAAGCGCTTGTTCAGTTTATCCAGTTCAATTTCGACCAGACGTGGCAGGGCATCGCTCTGTACTGCCTGATAATGCAGACTGCGGTCAATCCGGTTCAGAAACTCGGGATCAAATTTACGCTGCATGACTTTTTCAATGATGCGCTGGGTGGGAACGCGCTTCAGACATAGGGCTTGCATTTTCTCCGGCAGATAACTGAGTTTGTCCAGATATTGCTGCGCTGCCTGTGTCCCGACATTGCTGGTCATAAAGATCATGCAGTTGCGAAAATCGATAGTTTTAGTACCCGCTGTCAAAGTCAGCCGGCCAGTATCCAGCACGTTCATCAAGCCGCGAATCACCTCGTTACTGGCTTTTTCCAGCTCATCAAACAGCATGATGCCGGGCCGGGTGTGGCTGCCGGCAATCGCAGTTTCATCAAACAGGCTGTGACCTTCCTTTGATCCCACATAACCAGGCGGTGCGCCGGTCAAAGCCGCTGCATAATGTTCCTGTGCCAGAGTATTCATATCAATCCGGCAAAAGGCATCCGGGCGGCCATAGATCGCTTCGGCAATCAGACGCACAGTTTCTGTTTTACCGACGCCAGTAGGACCTAGCATCAAGGTAACCGACAAAGGGCGATCCGGACTGGAAAAATCTGCCTTGACCACATGCAGCATTTTTTCAATTTCATTCAGGGCTGCATCCTGCCCAATAATCCGTTCACGCAGCAGCTGCATTACACTACTCGGCTCGAAATGAAAACGTGGTTTGCCAATCAGGCGATCACGTTCAGACAGGTGATGGGTGGAAGTGGAGGGTTGAACAATATGAATGTCCGATTGCTGCATGGTCATGCAAATCATCTCAAAACTAGACTTTTCGAGCATAACAAAGTTAAAGGTTGAAATTTATAGCTTTTAACAATCAGTTTATGTCGTGAGGATTATAGATTGGGGGGATAACCCGACAGGAACTTTAAGATTAAGTGGCAGCTTCAGGGGAATTTTGTGTTTTTGCTTGAAAATGACGCAACAATCATCACATATATCTGCAGATTGTAGGTGAAAAATAGGCTTTAGGTGAACGAAAACGCACGCCCCCATATTGAAAAAATCCTGGCGAATATGACCAGCCTGCCCGGGGTCTACCGGATGTATGGCAAAGACGGTGAATTATTGTATGTGGGTAAAGCCAAAAACCTGAAAAACCGGGTCTCCAGCTATTTTGTCAAAACGCTGGATCATCCCAAAACCCAAGCCTTGGTGGCACGGATTTATGATATCCAGACCCTGGTGGTACGTTCTGAAACTGAAGCCTTGTTGCTGGAACAGAACCTGATCAAGCTGCATCATCCGCCCTATAACATCATGCTGCGTGATGACAAATCTTATGTCTATATTTTTGTTTCGGCAGATAAACCCTATCCGCGTTTAGCCAGTGGGCGCGGCAAGGGCAAGCACCAGGTGGGCAAGTTTTTTGGACCTTATCCGAGTGCGTATACCGCCCGGGATACTCTGGTGGTGCTACAAAAACTGTTCAATGTGCGTTCCTGTGAAAACAGTTTTTTTGCCAACCGGACCCGTCCTTGTCTGCAATACCAGATCAAGCGCTGCTCTGCACCCTGTGTCGGATTTATTTCTCCAGAAGACTATAAGGCAGATGTCGATAACTCGATCCGCTTTTTGCAGGGCGATACCAAGGAGCTGAATCAGGAACTGATCGCAAAAATGGAAGCGGCCGCTGAAGCGCTGGAATTTGAAAAAGCGGTGTTCTATCGTGACCGGATGGCGCTGTTAAGAGACGTACAGTCACAGCAGGCGATCTATAAGCTCAAAGGCGAAGCGGATATCCTGTCGATTGCCTATCAGGCCGGGGTGACCTGTGTACAGATCATGCATGTGCGCAACGGTAAAATGCTAGGTGGAAAAAGTTATTTCCCTGATATGCTCAGTGATGACCTGGGGCAAATGCTGGCCGATTTTATTGCCAATTTTTATTTTCAGGTAGCCGATGAAATCCCGGCTGAACTGATTGTCAATCTGGAAGTGGCTGACCGTAAAGAACTGGAAGCGGCACTGTCGCAGCATTTTGGCAAGAAAATCCAGATCAAGTCCAAAGTCCGCGAAACCCGCGCCGAATGGCTGGAACTAGCACAGATGAATGTACAGCACGCGATTCAGGGCAAGCTGGCCAATCATATAGAATTAAATGAGCGTTTTCATCAGCTGGAGCAGGTGGTCGGCCATCCTGTAGACCGGATCGAGTGCTTCGATATTTCACATACCATGGGCGAAGATACCGTGGCATCCTGTGTAGTCTTTGATAGTGGTGGTGCGCGCAAGCGCGATTATCGCCAGTTTTCCATTCACGATATTCAGGCGGGCGATGACTATGCCGCCATGCGTCAGGCGCTGACCCGTCGTTATAAAAAAGCCTTGTTGCCAGATTTGCTGCTGATTGATGGTGGCAAGGGGCAATTGCACATGGCGATGGAAGTCATGCAGGAACTGGGGCTGGATGCCTTTATGGTCGGTGTGTCCAAGGGTGAGGGACGTAAGCCCGGTCTGGAAACTCTGCACTTTACCGATGGCAGTAAAATTCAATTACCGGAGGATCATAAAGCGCTGCATCTGATTCAGCAGGTACGTGATGAAGCACACCGCTTTGCGATCACCAAGCACCGTGCCAAACGTGACAAGAAACGAGGTTCATCAGTGCTTGAAGTTATTCCGGGGCTGGGGCCAAAACGCCGTCGGGATTTGCTGACCCATTTTGGCGGGATTCAGGGCGTACTGAAAGCCTCAGAAAGAGATCTGCAACTGGTACCGGGACTGGGTTCAGTCATGGCCCGGATGATTTATAAAGTGCTGCATGAATGACGCGTGGCTTAAATGCAAGGGCCAAAGTGCGCATTGACGCTTGGGTCACGTGACATTCACAACCTGAAGAATTTTGCCGAATATACTGAGCATCAAGACTTACTGAGGGATCAACATGTCTTTGCATGCACTTTATGCACAAATTGCCGAACAGGAATGGGTAGAGTTTCCACAGGGATGGTTACAGGGTCGTACTCTGTATGGTGGTCTGGCTGCCGCGATGATGATGCAAAAAGCCGTCACTCACATCAATGATCCGGCCAAGCATTTGCTGAGTTGCAGTGTGACCTTTGTCGGCCCGATTCAGCAAGCCAAAGTACGACTGAGTGCCGAAATCCTGCGGCAGGGCAAGTCGGTGACCACGATTGAAGTGCGCTTATGGCAGGACGACGCGGTGCAAAGTATTCTGATTGCCAGTTTTGGTATTTCCCGTGATTCAGAGATTCAGGTTCAGCAACAAGCTCAGGCACCCGACTATGCTGCGCCAGAGCAGCTGTTTCAGATTCCTGCTGGCTATGGCATGCCAGACTGTTATGATCATTTCGAAGTGGCCTGGGCGGATGTCAATCTGCCTTGTAGTGCCAGTTCTCGTCCGGACTTTGGCGGCTGGTGCCGTTTCCATCCCGAAAAGCATTGCAACCGTGAATTTCTGGTCGCCGACTTGATGGCCATCTTTGATATCTGGCCACCCGGGGTGTTACCGATGTTTAAAAACATGGCGCCTGCGAGTAGTCTGACCTGGACAGTGACCTATGTGCATCCGGTTCAACATCAATTGCATGATTGGTTTAAATATAAAGTATTTACCGACTATGCTGCGGATGGTTATACGACGGAGCATGCCTATCTCTGGGATGCCGAAAATCGCCTGATTGCAATGGCAAGACAAACAGTGACGGTGTTTGCCTAGTGACACTGCAAGTCAATTCGTATAAAGTGAAGCCTATTAATGATGGATCAAACCTCTAAAAAAGTGTGCATTTTCATCGTACATGAGGGGAACAATTGGCGGTGTCTATGACTACAGGTCGTATCCTGAATATTCCAAATATCTTGACCTTGGCGCGTATCGCTCTTATTCCGGTATTTTTATTGGTGGCTTACTGGCCGCCTGCAATGGGCTTTGATGCTCATAACCCCGATATGACGCGGCATATCATTTTAACCACGATCTTTGTGGTGGCTGCGGTAACGGACTGGTTTGATGGCTATCTGGCACGTACATTAAACCAGACTTCCGCTTTTGGGCGGTTTCTCGATCCGGTTGCAGATAAATTGATGGTCGCAGCTGCACTGATTGTATTGGTGCAATGGCAGCCTTCCATGTCGATGGCTTTTGCTGCGATTGTAATTATTTCGCGTGAAATTACCGTTTCAGCCCTGCGTGAATGGATGGCAGAACTCGGTGCGCGGACCAATGTTGCGGTTTCAACAGTGGGTAAATACAAAACCGCTTTTCAGATGATCGCTATCACCGTATTCCTGCTGAACTGGCCACCGCTAGAAATGCTGGCCTATGCCTTGCTATACACCGCAGTGGTACTCACTTTATGGTCGATGTTCATTTATCTGAAAGCGGCTTGGCCATATCTGAAACAGCCTTAATCGAAATGAAAAAGAAGCTCCTTGAAAGGGGCTTTTTTTATGCGCTTAAATAATCAAGACAATCAGTAAATTACAGGAAAAAAAATACCCAGCCTTTGGGGGAAGAACTGGGATGAAATCGGGGTATTTGTTGCTTGTTATTATAGTTATTCAAAGATATCTCATCTTCTTAGGGCCCATTATAGAGAGACAGTTTTTTTTAATCATGTGGCTTCTTGTAGCAGAATGTTGTGTTTTGTGAATACTCTGTATATTGCTTTTACAATCCATTATTTTGATACAAATATGAATGTTTTTCAGAAGGATAGTGACTGACTGGATAGATGAAATAGGGTAAGTAAAAATCTGTTTTCGTGCCCTAGGTGCCAGTTAGTAAGATTTGCTAGATTGGTCAAAAAAATCCCGTGAGATAGGACAGTATGCCTACGCGGACTTCGTCCTTGTCTTGAGTAATGTTTAGGGCAACGCATAAAAAAAGAATCCCCAATAATGGAGATTCTTTTTTAATTTAAACCTACGCGGACTTCGTCCTTGTCTTACGTAAAAAAGAAAAGCAGTGCTTTCTTTTTTACTCAGGCTTTAGCCCTTCGGCTTTTTCGAGGGATGTATCATTGTTAAAGAACTTTTCACGCTGTTCTTCAAGAAACTTTTTCGCATCAGCTTCAAACACGTTCAAACGCTTTTCATTAATTAGCGTAGTTTGGTGTTTTAGCCATTCCTGCCAAGCCTGTTTAGACACGGTGTCAAACAATTCCTGACCCTTTGGCCCCGGGAATGGAGCAAAGTCTAAGCCCTCCATGTCCGCCTTATACTTACGGCAAAATACTTGTCGAGACATATCCATACTCCAAAATTATGCGTAAAGTTGTTCCAAACGCGCATGTGCACGCTCAATGGCTGCTTTCACTTGAGCAGGCGCGGTGCCACCAATGTGGTTACGTGCATTTACCGAGGCTTCAAGAGTTAAGGCTTTTTCAAATACGTCTGCTTGAATCAGGTCAGAGAACTGTTGCAGTTGTTCGAGTGTCAATTCAGACAGGTCTTTAGATTCTTGTACGCCGAGTGCAACCGCTTTACCTACAATCTCGTGCGCATCACGGAATGCAACGCCGTTTTTCACCAGGTAATCAGCCAGGTCAGTCGCAGTTGAGAAACCACGCAGCGCTGCTTCGCGCATTTCAGCAATGTTTGGAACCAGTGCAGGAATCATGTCAGCAAATGCCATCAATGAACCACGAACTGTATCGATCGCATCGAACAATGGCTCTTTATCTTCCTGATTGTCTTTGTTATAGGCTAGAGGCTGGCCTTTCATTAAAGTCAGCAGACTCATCAAATCGCCATAGACACGGCCGGTTTTACCACGTACCAGTTCAGGTACATCCGGGTTTTTCTTCTGCGGCATGATGGAAGAACCAGTACAGAAACGATCCGGAATATTCACAAATTTGAATTGCGCAGACGTCCATAGAATCAGTTCTTCAGACATACGTGATAAATGCATCATGATTAAAGATGCAGCGGCATTAAATTCAATTGCGAAATCACGATCCGATACTGCATCTAAAGAGTTTTCAGCAACTGCTTCAAAACCTAACAGTTCAGCGGTATAGGCGCGTTCAATCGGGTAAGTCGTTCCCGCAAGTGCAGCAGAACCGAGTGGCATACGGTTGACACGCTTACGGCAATCAATCAGACGCTCTGAATCACGTACCAACATTTCAAACCAGGCCATTAAATGGTGACCAAAAGTCACTGGCTGAGCGGTTTGCAAGTGGGTGAAGCCTGGCATGATGGTGTCGGTGTTTTTAGCTGCCAGACTTAAAATCCCTTTTTGTAATTTTTTCAGTAATTCCAGGATGCCATCGATTTCATCGCGCACATAAAGACGGATATCTGTCGCCACCTGGTCATTACGGCTACGGCCGGTATGCAGTTTTTTGCCGGTAATGCCGATACGCTGAGTCAGGCGTGACTCAATGTTCATGTGTACATCTTCTAAATCAATGCGCCATTCGAAGTTGCCTGCTTCAATATCGGCTTGAATCGCTGTCAGACCTTCAATAATGTCATCGCGTTCTTGCGTGGTCAGTACGCCCACTTTTGCCAGCATGGTTGCGTGGGCAATCGAGCCTGCAATATCTTGTTTATAAAAACGTTGGTCAAATTGAACAGATGCTGTAAATTCAGCAACGAAAGCATCAGTCGCTTCAGAGAAACGACCGCCCCACATACCCGAAGTCTGGGCTTGTGATGGATTAGAGGAATTAGAAGATGTGGTCATGTCGGCTCAATCAGATTAAAAGCAGTAGAACGAAAAAGAGTATAACAAATTCAAAGCCCATTGCCGAAGTCACATCTGCTCAATCTTTCGCATCGATGAACGAACCAACGCAAAATTCCTATTTTTTTAGCCAGATCGGCAATTTACGCTATTTGCTGGAACTGTTTGCTGGCGGCAATATTTTGGCCATGATTCTGGCGCTCGCAGAAGCGCAATCCTGGCAGGCTTTAAATGGGATGCACCTGCTGCAATATATCCTGTATATCAACTGGGTACTGTTATGTTTTGCAGCACTGGTCGAGCTGCTCCATCAAGCCTTTCAACGTATGGGAATCAAACTGGCTTTGATTTCTGGATTTCTGCTGTTACAGGCAATTGTACTGCTCACTACGGTGAACCTGAATATCTTGATATATTTTGGACAGAATTTTAATTTTCAGGATTTAAACCTGGCGATTGCGCTGGATCGGGTCGGACTCCATTTAAGTCTGGGAATTTTGCTGGGAACTTTCTGTTTTCGCTATCTTTATTTGCGTGAGCAATGGGAGCAGCAGCAGCATAGTGAGTTGAATGCTAGGATTCAGGCCATGCAGGCACGGATTCAGCCGCATTTTTTGTTTAACAGCATGAACAGTGTGATCAGCCTGATCAGTATCAATCCGGATAAAGCCGAGCATATGCTGCTGAATTTGTCACGGTTATTTCGTGCCAGTTTTCAGGAACTAAAACTGGTCAGCCTGCAGGAGGAAATTGATCTGTGCCAGCGCTATCTGGAGATTGAGCAGATCCGTCTAGGTGAGCGTTTGCAGGTGGAATGGAAGTTAGAAAACAAAGACTTATACTCACAAGTTCAAATTCCATTATTAACTTTACAACCCTTGCTAGAAAATAGTATTTTCCATGGAGTTGAAAAAATTCTCACAAAGAGTACCATAAGCATATTGGTTGAAATATTGCAAAATCAAATTAATATCATCATAACGAACCCTTATGCACAGGATAATAAAACTTTAAAAAAGGGGCATGGTATTGCAATAGAAAATGTCAGACAGCGTCTGCAAGCTTATTATGGACCCAGTGTGACTTTTCAAACCTTTGCCGGCGAAGGGATGTTTACGACGGTAGTGCGATATCAATATAAATAAAAATAAATCAAAGAAATCGCAGTTGGCTTTATCATTCATCTGATGATGTTAACTGGGTAAGGAGGAGAAATGGACATCCTGATTTGTGATGATGAGCCTTTGGCCGTCGAGCGTTTATCACGTTTGGTCTCTCAACTGGGGCATGATGTGGTGGCGACAGCAAGCCATGGCCGTCAAGCGATTGATCTGGCTCACCAATACGAACCCGATGTCATCCTATTAGATATTCAAATGCCTGAAATGAACGGACTGGCTTGTGCGCAACATTTGCGTCAACTGGATCCAATGCCGGCCATTGTCTTTTGTACGGCCTATGACCAACATGCGCTGGATGCATTTAAATCAAATGCCGAAGGCTACTTGCTTAAACCGGTGATGCAACAGGAATTGGCACAGGTTTTAGAGCACTTAACTAAACTTACCCAAGCTCAAATGAGCCAACTAAAACAAAAAGAAAATATGGACGAAATCAATATCAGCCGCCAGCAGATTGCGGCAAAGACCTATCGTGGTGTCGAATTGGTGCCAGTTGAAAATATCTATTATTTTCTGGCGGATCAGAAATATGTCACTGTGCGTCATAAAAACGGCAGTGTATTGATTGATGAAACCTTAAAGGAGTTAGAGCAGGAGTTTGGGAACCAGTTTATCCGGATTCATCGTAATGCCTTGATCTCGGTGCATTATCTGGATGGTCTGGAAGTGGTGAGTTCTGGTCAGTATCAGGTACGTTGTCGTGAGCTGGACGATCGTTTGGCGGTTAGTCGGCGACATTTACCGTTTTTACGAGATCGGATTCAAAAGCTTTAGCAGGGGATGAATGAGAGCATTGAGTTGAAACTTATATAAATTCACTTGCATTTTCAAGTGAGCAGGTTAAGTTTAGACTATTGTTCTCATTTACTGTTATTGAAATTTATGAAGACCCTAAAAATTGCAACTCGACAAAGTCCACTTGCGCTTTGGCAAGCGGAACACATCCGTGCGCGCCTACAAGATTTGCACGCTGGTTTGCAGGTCGAGTTAGTCACTTTTGTTACACAGGGCGATAAAATTCTAGATACACCACTGGCTAAAATTGGTGGAAAAGGACTGTTTGTAAAAGAATTAGAAGCCGCTTTACTGGATGGTCGTGCAGATCTGGCTGTGCATTCCATGAAAGATGTCCCGATGGCCTTGCCCGAAGGTCTGAGTCTGGCAGTGATCTGTGAACGTGAAGATCCCTTAGATGCCTTTGTGTCGAATACCTACACTAGTTTTGAAGAATTGCCACAAGGCGCCAAAGTCGGAACCTCAAGCTTGCGCCGTAAAACCCAGATTTTAAAACAGCGTCCAGATCTGGATATTATCGATTTACGCGGTAATGTCGGCACACGCTTGTCCAAACTGGATGCTGGTCAGTATGATGCGATTATTCTGGCCAGTGCCGGTTTAAAACGCTTGGGTCTGGCAGAACGCATTCGTCATACTCTGACGCCTGAAGTCAGTCTGCCGGCCGTGGGTCAAGGTGCGCTAGGTTTGGAATGCCGTACTCATGATCAGGCAGTGCTGGACTTGATTCAGCCACTCCTGCATGCAGATACAGATGCATGCGTACGTGCTGAACGTGCTTTTAATGCCTATCTGGAAGGCGGCTGTCAGGTGCCGATTGCCGGTTATGCCACGCTCAAAGAGGGTGTGATTTCAATCGAAGGTCGTGTCGGCAGTGTTGATGGAGCGGTTTTGCTCCGGGCACAGCACACTGGGAAAACGGCAGATGCAGAGCAATTGGGTGTGAAGCTGGCAAAAGACTTGCTTGATCAAGGTGCTGGCGAGTTGCTGAAAGCACTCTATTCACACTGATGTTATTGATTAATACTCGCCCCAGTGACCGTGCTGCAGGCTTGACCCAGCAGTTACAGGCAGCGCAAGTGTCTGTTTTAGAATTGCCCTTGCTCGAACTGCATGCCATGCCTTATTCCGATGAGCTGTCGAGTTTGTATCAGCAGCTGGAGCAGGCACAGATTATTGTGGTGGTCAGTCCGACGGCCGCCCAGATTGGCATGCAATATTTACAACAGGCGGGAGTCGCGCTCTCGACTTTGGCACAGGTGCATTGGGTGGCAGTGGGCAAAGCCACTGAACAGGCATTGGCGAGCTACGGCATTCATAGTCATGTGCCTGAGGTCGAAACCTCGGAAGGCATGCTGCAATTGCCTGTGTTGAAGCAACTGGCTTCTGGCTCAGGTGTAGCCTTCTGGCGCGGAGAAGGCGGTCGTCAATTTATGATGGATCATTTACGTGCCAGCAATATTAAAGTTTTAAACTTTATTTTGTACCGGCGGCAATGTCCTGAAACGACGGCAACGATTTTGGCAGAGAACTTGTCGCTGCTTAAGAGGCAGCAGCGTTTTGCAGTTCTGATCACTAGTGAGGCAAGCTGGTTAAACTGGCTGGCAATTATGCAGGATAGTGCAGAGTTCATACAGCAAGCCTGTTATTTGGTTTTGGGGCCACGTTTGGCCACTATTCTTGGGGAATATCAACAGCAGCATCAGGCAAGTTTTCAATTCGTACAAGTCGATGATTTAGAGGCAAATACGATCTTGCAGAAAATGAGGCTGATATTAGGGAACGCATGAAGAAACTATTCATTGTAGTGTTCATCTTGAGTATGGCGTGGCTCATCAAGCTTAGCTATGACTTTCATGTTCTGAATACAGCACAGACTGAATTCAATCAAAGCATCAATCAGTTACAGCAGCAAAATGCCAATCTCAATGATCAGTTCGTGGCTTTAAAACGCCAGATTTCTGCTCAGCAGGAAAGTGCTAGGGCTACTTCAGCAAAAGCGCCAGTAAGTGAAGCGGTAGCTAATGAAACACAGAATGATATTGCCTTAGTACAGCAACATCTGGATCTGATCGAATTTGCACTGCAACAGCAACAATACGCCACTGCGATTGAGAAATTAAATCAGTTATCCAATGAGCTGGATGATTATATTTTAGTGCCTGCCTTGGTCAGTAGTTTGCAGCAAGTAATTGCAAAAGATCAGGACATGCTGAAAAAATTCGTGAACAGCCGATTAGTGCAGCAAAATAAAGTAAAAGAAGTTTTGGTGCAGATGGATACTGAAATTGAAAAAGAAATTCAGACACCATATCGTCAGCGTCCAGAAACTCAACGCTCTTTCTGGCAGCGCTGGGTTCAGATTGAATCCGCAGATCAGCCAAGCACAGTCTTGATGCAACGGCATCTGGTACTGAAAGAGGCCCAGTTGCGCTTGCTCATCGCACAGAATACCTTGCAAAAAGACCAATCCGTCGCTTTTCAACAAGCACTGAATGCCGTGATTGAAGTCCTGGAACAATTGCCGGATACACAGAGCCAAAAATGGATTCAGCAATTGAATCAAATCAAGGCCACCCCGACTACTCCGATTCCATTATTAAACACACGCACCCTAGTGGGCTAATTGCTTATGAAACAGATTCTGCTGGCCTATTTATTTGTCTGCTTACTTGGCATTGCGGGGCTGAGTATCCTGAGTTATGGACATGGGGCTGGCTATGTCTATCTGTATTGGCGCGAGTGGCAGTTACAAACTACCCTCTGGTTTTTGGCCGCATCCATGGTCAGTGTAAGTTTTTTGATGCATTGCATCTGGTATGCCGTCAAGCAGTATCGCAGCCGTGAACAGCGTAAAACTGAAACAGTCTTTAGTTTTTCCCGCTTGCACCCTTATGAACAACTGGCCGTGATCTGGTTATTAAACGCTGCGCAGGATCAGCGGGATTTTATTCAGCAGTCTTTTACTAAGTCGGGTTTACTTAAACATATTATTGATGCACGTTTATCTTGGGGGCAACAACAATATACCCATGCATTAACTGCTTTAAATCAGTCCAATCCCATGGCATTTGAATTGGCAGAATTGCAACGGATTGAAATTTATTTATCACAACAGCAAGGTGAACAAGCACTTACCCATTTAGAGTTTTTAAATCAGCATGAATTATCGCCTTGGTTAATACAGGTTAAAACAGCCTATGAGCAGCGTCTTGTCGTATTATGGGGGGTATTCGCCATGCAGTTTCCCTGGTTATATTTACGCTCGACTCAATATGGACATTTAGACCAAGAAGTAAAAAAATCATGGCTGGAGCAATTATTACTGGCCTATGACCAAGCCACACAGGACGATTTATTTTATTTACAGCAACGTTATTTAGATTTAAAACCTCAGATATTTGATCGTGACTATTCAGTCAAATTATTATGGTTGAAATTATTATTTAGAATGCCAGAAATGAGTGCCGAGCATGAAGTGCTTGCGATTCATTTAATGGAACAGCAATTTAATCAGGATGTCTTTTATTTGTGGTTCCAGCAACAGTTATTGCGGCAAAATCCAGATTATGATGCGATTGCACAACAGATTTCATACTGGGAAGCCAAATATCCAGCATTGCCGATTTTAAGCTTTGCGAAATGGCATGTGTTGCAAGCTACAGGCTATACAGATCAAGCCCAGCAACTGCTCGACTTATATCCGGATGATATCCGGATGAGTTATTTAAGAATTAAAGCTGCCTTACAAGATCGGGAGGACTTGCTACAGCAGTTAAATGCAGTATTTGAATCGAATGTAAACTTTATAGAAATTAAGACTTGAGCATAATGATGTCAGAATTAAAACAATATCCAGTTATTTATGAACAAACAGTTGCATGGGGCGATATGGATGCCTTTGGACATGTCAATAATGCCATGTATTACCGTTATGTCGAAAGTGCACGTCTAGCTTATTTAACCCAATTAGAAATTCTCTCTGAATCGGTATCTACCGTAGTGGCATCCAATCAGTGCCGTTATTTAAAACCCGTGGTTTTTCCTGATCATTTAAAAGTGGCAGCACGTATTGAAGAAATCCGTAATATTGCATTCAGAATGCAATATCTATTATGGAGTGAAAAACAGCAAAGTATTGTCGCCACTTCAGAAGCAGTTATTGTCTGTGTCGATAAAAAGACCATGCAGAAAACAGAAATTCCGGAACATATTCGCGAAAAAATCAAAGCACTTGAATTAAGCGTTCAACATGAAATTTAAAAATGAATGAAGCATTTTATTTTGTAATTTTTTTTAAACTTTATTGTTATTGCTTTAAGGTTTTATATTGAATGTTTTATTTAATATAAATATGATGGGGCTATTATTTAACAAAATGAATAATATTATTTTTCGGAGAGCATTATGCCAGATATTACGCATTTATCAGTAGAAGAGTTAAAACGTTTACAAGCAGAAGCAGAATCACTGATTGCTTCAAAAAAAGATCAAGAGATTGAAGATGCTTATCAGCAAATCTTGGCAGTTGCCGAGAAAGTTGGTATGACGGTTGAACAGTTACTTGAATTTGGTGCGTCTAAGCGTAAGAAATCATCACGTAAGTCGGTTGAGCCGCGTTACCGTAGCAAAAGCAATCCGGAAGATACCTGGACTGGCCGTGGTAAACAACCGCGCTGGTTAGTGGCAGAATTGGAAAAAGGCGCAAAGCTGGACGATTTCCTGATCTAAGCCTCAATTTGATCTGGTCATTAGGCTGTCATACAGGCAGTCTAAGATGATTAAACCAAGCATACCTGCTTGGTTTTTTTATATCTATGAATTGGCGTTGACAGAAAAGTGTGCATAATGTGTAAGTATAAGGGAAAAATTATAAATGGGGATTTGGACTTGAGCGATTGGTCGTGGTGGAGATGAGCAGTAAACCGAAAACTTTAAGATGGTTGATCCTTGCTCTTGTTGCATTTTTTATTTTTGTCGTATTACAAGTGCCAGCGGCCTGGTTAATTTCAAAATTTTATAAAAATAACCAGACTTTGCATAATGTAAACGGAAATATCTGGCAGGGAAGTGCGGACTGGAAAAAAGGCAATCTTCGGGGCAGTCTGAACTGGAAGGTACGGCCGCTGGATTTGCTGTTGCTGCGAGTTGGAGCACATGTAGATTTGCATAGTGGCAATACCCAGCTTTCCGGGATCATGGCTTATGGTCTAAATAAGTTTTTGATTGTCAAAAATCTTGAAGGGCAGGTCGCGCCTGAAACTCTAAAAAAACTTGCAGACTGGCAATGGCCGAGTACTGCGATTCAGTTTAAAGATCTGGATTTTAAATATAAAAAAGAACAGGGCTTCAGTCAGGTGGCCGGGCAAATGCAATGGGCGGGTGGTGAGCTGGTTTATACCTTTGCTCAGCGTCAGGAAAGCATGAATGTACCTGCCATGACTGGACAACTCGCAGATGAAAGCGGACAGCTGTTAATTGATGTTCGGGATAGTCGCGATCAACGCATGCTGAATATCAAGCTTGATCCGAGTCTGATGCTGGATATCCAGCTCACCCAGCGCTTTTTAATGAATGCACCTTCTTATGAAGGTAAAGCCGGATTAGATACCTATGTGATCAGTACCCGCCAACCCTTAATGGGAGGCTTGAATTGATGATAGTTTCTCTGAATGATTTAAAAAATATTGAACTGAAACAGCTCAATCGTGCTGCACCTGTGGTTTTGTTACTGCTCATCCTGTATCTATGCTGGAAGCTGGCGGCTTTGTTCTGGTTGCTGATAGCTCCACCACAAGCCATGCAGCTGGATCGGGTTGAACTGGGTTCGCAACAGACACAAATTCCGAATATCAGTGCATTTTCGCTGTTTCAGGAAGCTGGGCAGTCTGCGGGTGTGGTTGAAACGGCCAATATCATTTTACAAGGGGTGGTGGTCGCCAGTCCAAGTTATAATTCTTCTGCGGTACTGAAAATTAATGATCAGGTCGATCGTTACCGTGTCGGGGAAATGCTGGCTAATAGCGGTTTTGAGTTGGCTGAAGTGTATTGGGATCGGGTTATTTTGCGTCGATCTACAGGTGCTACTCAGGAAGTCTTATTCAAAGGTCTGGAAAATGGCTTGAATCAGCCGATTGTGCCGGAAACATCAGCATCTTCAAGTTCAATGCCTGCTATACCTTCTAACAGTGGTATGCCTGAGCAGCCTTCGCCACAGAATGAAATTGGTCGGGCCATCCAGCAGATGCAGGAAAACAAGGACCAGTATTTACAGAATATGGGGGTGAGTGCAGCAGATGGTAGTTATGAAGTGACTTCACGCACACCGGCTGCATTGCGTAATCGCCTGGGTTTAAGACCGGGCGACCGGATTTTGTCTTTAAATGGCCAGACGCTGAGCCAGGGACAGACCGAAGCACAATTACTGGAACAGGCCCGACGTGAAGGTCAGGTCAAACTCGAAATAAAACGTGGTGATCAGGTGATGACCATACAACAAGATTTGAAGTGATGTGTCATCACGCATAGGGTTAGGAAACACGAAAGTTTATGGCTTTATTTAATAATAATCGATCAGCATGGGCATTCTGTGTGGCCGCACCGTTAATAGCTATGGTCAGTACGGCGAGTTATGCACAAACCTGGAAAATCAACCTTCGAGATGCTGACTTAACTGCATTCATTAATGAAGTGGCCGACATTACCGGCAAAAACTTTGCAGTCGATCCGCGGGTACGTGGTAACGTAACAGTCATCTCCAATAAAGCCCTGAATAAAAATGAAGTCTATGACCTGTTTTTAGGCGTGCTGAATGTGAATGGTGTGGTGGCGATTCCATCGGGTAATACCATCAAGCTGGTTCCGGACAGCAATGTCAAAAGCTCAGGCATTCCCTATGATGCCAGAAGCCGTGCCAGTGGTGACCAGATTGTGACCCGGGTGTTGTGGCTGGAAAATACCAATCCGAATGACCTGATTCCTGCATTGCGTCCCTTGATGCCGCAGTTTGCACATCTGGCGGCAGTACCGGGCACTAATGCCTTAATTGTGTCGGATCGCGCCAGCAATATTTACCAGTTGGAAACCATTATTCGCAATCTGGATGGCACTGGTCAGAATGACATTGAAGCGGTCAGCTTACAATCGAGTCAAGCCGAAGAAATGATTGGACTGATCGAGTCCATGACTGCAACCGGTGGAGCTAAAGATGTCCGCGGTTCGCGAGTGCGGGTGATTGCAGATACTCGTACTAACCGGATCATCATTAAAGGTGATCCCACGACGCGCAAACGGGTGCGTCAAGTAATCGAAACTCTGGATGTACCGGCTGCGGATCGTTTGGGTGGATTAAAAGTTTTTCGTCTGAAATATGCCAGCGCTAAAAATCTTGCGGAAATCTTGCAGGGTTTGGTAAGCGGGCAGGCGGTGAACAGTAATTCAAATTCGAGTAGTACATCCTCGAACTCGTCTTCACTCAGTTCTGGCAATAATTTAAATAACAACAATACGACTACCGGTTCGAGTAGCAACACCTCTTCAGGCATTCAGCTGAATACAGGCATGAATAACGAGCAGGGCGGAATTACCAGTTTTAATGGCAATGGCGTCAGTATTATTGCCGATACCACACAAAATTCTCTGGTGGTGAAAGCTGATCCGCAACTGATGCGGGAAATTGAATCAGCAATTGACCAGCTGGATATCCGTCGTCAACAGGTGCTTATCGAAGCCGCGATTATTGAAGTGGAAGGAACCGATGCGGATCAACTCGGTGTGCAATGGGCCTTGGGTGATATCAGTAGTGGTATTGGACTGGTGAACTTCGATAATTTTGGGGCTAGCCTGAAAAATATTGCGGCCGGTTATCTGACGGGTGGTGGTGCAGGTGCTGCAAGTGCCGTGGGCGCGGGCAGTTCACTGGTACTCGGTGATTATCGTGAAGGCAGTGATGGTTCCCGTCGTCTGTATGGCGCGATGATTCAGGCACTCAAAGAAACCACTAAATCCAATCTGTTGTCTACGCCGTCAATTGTGACTATGGACAATGAAGAAGCTTATATTGTGGTGGGTGAAAACGTACCCTTTGTTACCGGTTCGGTGTCCACAGGTGCTGCTGGAGTTGCTAATCCCTATACCACCATTGAACGTAAGGATGTCGGGGTCACTTTAAAGGTGGTCCCGCATATTGGCGAAGACGGTACGGTACGCCTGGAAGTCGAACAGGAAGTTTCTGATGTCAAAGCCAGTAAAGGGCAGGCGCAGGATCTGGTGACTAGCAAGCGAGCGATCAAAACCTCAATTCTGGCCGAACATGGACAAACCATTGTCCTTGGCGGTCTGATTTCGGATAACACCAGTTATGGGCGTCAGGCTGTACCTGGTCTGGGTGCGATTCCAGGCTTGGGACGTTTATTCCGTTCAGAAGGTAAGTCCAATCAGAAGCGTAACTTATTGATCTTTATCCATCCAACTATTGTGGGGGATAAAAATGCAGTGCGTAAACTGACCCAGCAACGCTATAGTCAGCTATATAGTCTGCAACTCGCACTTGATTCAGACGGGAACTTTGCCAAATTGCCAGAAAGTGTTGAAGATGTATATCAACAGCGCATTCCGGTATCCAGAACGCCATTGCAAAACTCGACCTATCAAACTGTGCCGACCGCACCCGTTCAGGCGCAACCAGCCAATGTAGTCGTTACGCCGGTAGCAATAGAACCAGTGATTCAGCGACAAGTGGTAGAACCCGTTCAGCAGGTAGAAAAAAGTAAAAATACCGTTACAACAACCACACTTAGACCCAAAAGCTAGGTCATTCGCATTTGCAGACAGCATGTTATGATAATGTCAAAGAGAACAGAGAAGTAACTTTCATGACTTGGAAAATACACGCGATTACAGGCGACTTAACAGGACAGGAAATTAGCATTGACCGTGACATGCTGGTAGGGCGTCATCAGGCTGCGGATATCGTGTTACAGGCTGCGGAAATCTCCCGTAAACATGCGGCATTTTTACTGAAAGATGATGCGCTCTGGGTGCAGGATTTGGGTTCATCGAATGGCACTTTCGTCAATGATGTACAGATTGCGCAGGAAACCTTATTAAAACAGGATGACATTGTTCAGTTTGCCAGCTTGAAATTTTCAGTACTGGCACCTGTGGCTGCAGTTGAAGTTCCAGCAGAAATTGAAGCAACGGCAGAAAAAGTCGTGGAACAGGTCGAAGTCGCTGAGCCTACACCTGCGCAGCAAATGAATGATCAGGGAATGCCGGAACTGAAACATCGTGATGCTTCGGTGCAATTAACCCGTGATGGCATGCCAACCAATGTCGGTATTCCAAAACCGGCACCTATTCCGGAAGGCGTGGACATTAGTGCGGTGAAACCAGAGCCTACCCCAATTCCGGTTGAGCAACCTGTATCACGCGTAGAACAGAAAAAAGAAACCCAGAAAAATGTATCTGTTGGTTTGATTTCAGTGATTGTGCTGATTATTTTAGCAATTATGGCTTGGTTGTTGTTCAAATAAGCCGATGATTGGTTACAATCAAGGCATGCATAGCGCATGCCTTTTTTGTGGCTGCGCACATTATAAAAGAGGGTCGGGATGTCTATTGCACAATTAGAAAAGCGTGAACTGATCTTGTTTGATCTGGATGGTACCTTGGTGGATTCAGCACATGATCTGTATCGCGCCATGAATATGAGCCTGAATGTGCTGCAATTGCCTCTGGTGACTGAAGAGCAGGTACGGACCTGGGTAGGTAAGGGCACGTCGATATTCTGTGAGAGTGTATTGCAGCATCTGGTGGGTGAAGTCACACCGGTACAGCATCAAGAGCTCTTAAACACTTTTCTGGATATCTATAATGTCGATCCATGTGTTGATACCGTTCCTTTTCCGGGAATCCTGAAATTTCTGGACTGGGCCAAAGCTCAAGGTAAAACCCTGATTTGTGTGACCAATAAGCCTGAACTTCCTGCCCGCAGTATTTTAGATACCTTGGATATGGCTCATTATTTTGCCGATACCATTGGTGGTGACCGTTTTACTGAACGTAAACCGCATCCGCGCCAGTTGCTGCACTGTGTCGAACATTATGGCGTAAGTAAAGAACAGGTTTTGCTTATTGGAGATTCTTCCAATGATGTCGAAGCTGCGCGCCGCGCCGGGATTGATTGTGTTGTAGTCAGCTATGGCTATAATCATGGTGAAAATATTGCAGATTGTCAGCCACAGCAGATTGTGGATGATCTTAGAGAATTACTTGCCTAATACGCATACTAAGGAAAGAAAATGAATAGTTGTAAGGTTTTTCGATGGCGTCGCTCAGTTCAATTCTATTTACATACTGAGTAACCCTAATTTAAAGAGAAAACCGCATGACCACTCAAGCACAATTCCAAGAACTTGCTGCGCAAGGCTATAACCTCATTCCTGTTTATCGTCAGCGTCTGGCGGATACCGATACACCACTTTCTATTTTTGCTCGGCTCAAACAGCATCAGCAGGCTTATTTATTCGAGTCTGTAGAAGGGGGAGAGAACTGGGCACGTTATTCGATTATCGGATTAGGTGAATCTACCGTATTTTCCTGCAATGCAGGCGAACTGACTGTACAGTATGCAGATGCTTCAATTGAAAAACAGCACTGTGCTGATCCATTTCAATATATCCGTGATTTTCAGGCGCAATTTAAGGTGCCTACCCAGGTAGAATTGCCGGACTTGCCGAGTTTTACTGGTGGATTAGTTGGTTACTTTGGTTACGACGCTGTGCGTTATATCGAGCCGAAGTTAAAAAATGTGCCTGAAGCAGATCCGGTTGGTTTACCCGATATCTGGATGATGCTGTCTAAAACCGTCATCGTGTTTGATAATTTAAAAGATACCTTGTTCCTGATCGTACATGCTGATGCCACTGCTCCGGGTTCTTATGAAAAAGCACATGAACAATTAAATGAATTAGAAAATATTCTGGCCACGCCCATCAGTCTTAAAGCTGAAAAACATAGTCCGCCACATTTCGAGTCCCTCACCGGACATGACAACTTCATTGCCTCGGTAGAAAAAGTCAAAGAGTATATTCGTGCTGGCGATGTAATGCAGGTCGTACCCGGGCACCGTATGGTGTCTGACTTCGATGGGGATCCTCTACAGGTGTATCGTGCGCTGCGTCATCTCAATCCATCGCCGTATTTGTTCCTGGTGCAAGGGCAGACCTTGCGAAACAACACGCCATTCCATATTGTCGGTTCTTCTCCTGAAATTCTGTCCCGTCTGGAAAATGGTATTGCCACCGTACGACCGCTTGCAGGTACCCGTCCACGTGGTAAAACCAAAGAAGAAGATCTGGCACTTGAGCAAGACTTATTATCCGATGAAAAAGAAATTGCCGAACATGTCATGCTGATTGACTTGGGGCGTAATGATGTGGGACGCATCGCAAAAATTGGCAAAGTGCAGGTGACTGATCAAATGGTGATCGAACGTTATTCGCATGTGATGCATATTGTCTCCAATGTGCAGGGTGAAGTGCGTGATGATGTCGATGCCCTGGATGTTTTTAAGGCAACTTTCCCTGCAGGCACACTTTCAGGTGCGCCAAAAATCCGTGCCATGGAAATTATTGACGAAGTTGAACCGGTAAAACGTGGAATTTTCGGTGGTGCTGTTGGTTATTTAGGCTGGCATGGTGAAATGGACATGTCGATTGCGATTCGTACCTGTGTCATTCGCGAAAATAAGGTCTATGTGCAGGCCGGAGCAGGGCTAGTTGCCGACTCAAATCCTGAATCTGAGTGGAATGAAACCCAAATAAAAGCTCGCGCAGTGATCAAAGCGGTTGAATTATCATCAAATGGTTTGATTTTATGAGTTTTTGACGTTTTTTTTGAAAAAAACACTTGCAAGGATTCTGAGTTTTGCTAAACTGCACACCGTTCCGATACGAAACGTACGAAACACTAAGAAACGCCGGCATAGCTCAGTTGGTAGAGCAACTGACTTGTAATCAGTAGGTCCACAGTTCGAATCCGTGTGCCGGCACCATCTTAGAAGTTTGGTAGTGTGAAGTAAAGAACAGCACTGATGTAAGTGTAAAAAATGGTGAGGTTCCCGAGCGGTCAAAGGGGGCGGACTGTAACTCCGCTACGAAAGTTTCGAAGGTTCGAATCCTTCCCTCACCACCAATTTTAAGACTTCAATAAGTGGTTTGTACCAACATCGTGCGGGAGTAGCTCAGTTGGTAGAGCGGTAGCCTTCCAAGCTACATGTCGCGAGTTCGACCCTCGTCTCCCGCTCCATTGAAGTACTAATATTTGCTCTTATAGCTCAGTGGTAGAGCACTCCCTTGGTAAGGGAGAGGTCTCGAGTTCAAATCTCGATAAGAGCTCCAGATTACAGTTTAGCAACTTTGTTGCAAAGAAATTCCAAAAGCAGGCTATTTAGTCTGCTTTTCAAGTATTTGGTGTTCGGTTTTTTTAAACGATATGTCGGAGCTGGGTTTTACTCAGAATTGTGTTCGACGTAAACGAGGAAGATTAACATGGCTAAGGCTAAGTTTGAACGTAATAAGCCACACGTTAACGTGGGCACAATTGGTCACGTTGACCATGGTAAAACAACTTTAACAGCT